>CALMLK010000417.1 GCA_937868035.1 uncultured Alphaproteobacteria bacterium | reverse complement strand
GCGCGGCGAGGCTGCCGGTTGCTGCCGCCATCCCCGCAAGGTTGATGCGCTGTACGCGCCGCGTGGCAAAGGCGAGCGCTCCTGCCAGCGCGGCCGTCAGCAGCGTCTGCCACACGCCGTCGGCAAGGCGATCGATGGCGAAGAGTGCCAGGAGAATGGTGCCGGCTGCGGTCACATCAGCCGCGCGTCCGGCAACCTGCCAGATTCTGTCCGCGGCAGCGGCCAGCACGACGGCCAGCACAAGCGCGATCACGGCCCAGGAGATGTTCGACTGGACAAAGTCCGCCTTGGACCAGGCTCCAAACAAAAAGGACACGGCGGCACCGGAGGCCAGCGCGGCCCAGGGCAGTCTCTCCGCCCGCCGGAACACGCCCGCAAGGCCGATCACCGTGAAAGCCACAAGCGCCACGAACATGGCGGTGCGGAAGCGCGGCGGTTCGATGAGGCCGGGCACCGTGGACCAGAAGCCCCGCTCGTCCATGGCCCATTCGTAGAAGCCCACCTCCGGCCAGGCCATCAGCAGCACCAGCGTTGCAAGCCCCGCCGCGAGAGGTGCGGCCACCATGCCGTCGCGCAGCCAGCCGAAGGCGGTGATGGCCAGCATCGCCACGGCGAAGAAGAGAAGCGCGGACGTGGCGTAGTGGGTCTGCCAGACCAATGCCGCCAGCACGAGGGATGCGGCGGCGCATCCGGCAATGGCGATCTGCATCGGCGGCATCAGTTTGTCGGGCTTGGCGAGTGTGCCCATGTGTTCGGCGAGAATGCCGCGGCCCACGGGCAGTAGCACGGCCCCTGCTCCCATGGCCAGCGCAAACACGCCAGCGGGCACGACATGCGATACGTCAAAGAACGCGCCCTGCGTCCAGAGCAGAGACCAGAGTGTTGCACCTGCAATGGCCGAAAAACCAAGCCACCACCATGGGCGGCTGCGCAACTCGTAGAGCGAGGCCAGCACGATCACCAACAGGAAGGCAAAGAAGCCGGGAGCACTCGGGTGTTCGGAAGGCACAAGCGCTGGCGCCACGTAGGCACCCACCAGGCCGAGCGCGGCAATGAACGGTCCCTGCCGCCGCGACAGCCACAGGGCCGCAAGAGCGACCGCCACCAGCAGCGGGAAACAGATGCCGGGGCTCAGCAAATCATAGAGGGCATAGGCCGCGTAGATGACGCCGAAGGCAATCACCAGTCCGGCAGCCGAGAGTGCGGCAGGCACGTAGCCGCGCGCAAGCTCATCGCCACGCTTCCTCACCCATTCGCCGGCGAAGATCAGGCCCACGGCCGCTGCCATGCCGATGATGAGGCGCAACACGGGCGGAATGAGTCCCATGTCGTGGGCATATTTCACAAAGAGCAGGCCACCGAGAGCGATGGCAACGCCACCCACCCAGACAAACCAGCGCGAGGCCAAGGCCTTTTCCACATCTCTGGATGCAGGGGACGGACTTGCCTCCGGGCTCAATTCAGGGGGAGTATTCCCGGCGGATTGAGTGCCAGACCAGTTGGCGCTTGCCGCAAGCTTTTCTGCTTCGCCGGATACATCGGCGGCGACGAGAGGCCGTTCCGGTGCCGCCGTGGCCGCCATTTGAGTTATCGGTGCGGCGGCCAGATCGGGGGCTGCGGCGGCGGGCGCCAGCACCGTTCCCGGCGCGAGGCGCTCCAGTTCCTTCTTCATCGCCCGCAATTTCGTGTTGAGATTGCCAATCTGCACCAGCGCGATGATGGCGAGGACCGGTCCGGCGAGAAACAAGAGAAGCCCGAAGGCGAAGAACGATTCCATTGGCGGAACCTAACCCTCTTGCGGGCCGCTGTCTAACTTGGGAAAAGCGCCAGCCCATGACATCCCGTGATGACCTTCGCCCTGCCCTCGCCGCCGCCCGTCCCGTCCGCTGGGAGGTGACGCCGGGGCTTGTGTCCTATCCGGATGCACTGGCGCGCATGGAGTCAGAGGTGGCGGCCATCCATGGGGGTGCGCCGGAACTGGTGTGGCTGGTCGAACATCCGCCGCTCTACACGGCAGGAACCAGCGCCCACCCGCGCGACCTTGTGGAGCCGGACCGCTTCCCCGTGTTCGAGGCCGGGCGTGGCGGGCAATACACCTATCACGGTCCCGGACAGCGCGTGGCCTATGTCATGCTCGATCTCAAAGAGCGCGGCAGCGACGTGCGCGCCTTCGTGACAGCGCTTGAAGAATGGATCATCGACACCCTCGCCCTGCTGGGTGTGAGCGGGGAAAGGCGCGAGGACCGCGTGGGCGTTTGGGTGAGGCGACCCGACATTGAACAGGGCCGTGAGGACAAGATCGCCGCGCTGGGCATTCGCGTCCGTCATGGCATCAGTTTCCACGGCCTCAGCATCAACGTCGATCCTGATCTCGGGCACTTTGCCGGCATCGTGCCGTGCGGAATCGCCGAACACGGCGTCACCAGCCTGCGCGACCTTGGACTCGGCTGGACCATGGCTGAGGTGGACGAGGCCCTCGCCCGGACATTCACAAAAATTTTCACGCGGTGACAATCGGTCACTTGCGTTGTTACATAAGATTGTTATGTCAGGAGGGCAACCGGAGATTTGACAATGAAGCTTTACTACGCCCCCGGCGCCTGTTCCATGGCGCCCCATATTGCTCTCAATGAGCTGGGCATCGATCACACCACCGAAAAGGTTGACCTCAAGGCCAAGACGACGGACCAGGGCAGCGATTACCTCGGCGTCAACAGCAAGGGCTATGTGCCGACGCTGGAAACCAACGACGGCACCCTCACCGAAGTGCAGGTGATCCTCCAGTATCTCGCCGATGCCAATCCGGCCAAGGGCCTGCTGCCGAAGTTTGGCGACATCAAGCGTTACCGCGCCATGGAAATGCTGAACTTCATTTCGTCGGAACTGCACAAGGGCATCGGCGGCCTGTTCAACCCGGCCATGCCGGACGGCGGCAAGGAGGCCATC
>CALMLK010000416.1 GCA_937868035.1 uncultured Alphaproteobacteria bacterium | reverse complement strand
ATCTTCGGCGTAGAGCACGCGGCGCGGCGCACCATCGGCCTTGCGCGCGAGGCTGGAAGCCGGAAGTTCGACGGAAAGTGCGGTTGCGCCAGCTGACATGTCTTGCCCAATTCGTGTTGCGACAAAACTACCCGCCGGAGACCTGCCAGATCGTAACCAGAGTCTGAACACTTGGCCGCATGATTAACGGCTGGTGAAACTCCTACTTGGTGCCGAACATGCGGTCGCCGGCATCGCCGAGACCGGGCACGATATAACCGTGGCTGTTCAAGTGGCTGTCCACCGCGGCGGTGAAAACCGGAACGTCCGGATGCTCCTCATGGAAGTGCATGATGCCTTCCGGTGCCGAAAGCAGGGTGACAAGGCGAATGTCGCGGGCGCCCTTTTCCTTCAGCCGCTTCACCGCGGCAGAGACGGAGTTGCCGGTGGCCAGCATGGGGTCGACCACGATGGTGCGCCGCTCGGCAATGTCTTCGGGAACCTTGAGGTAGTATTCCACAGGCTGCAGCGTCTCCGGATCGCGGTAGAGGCCGATGTGGCCGACACGGGCCGAAGGAATAAGGGAAAGCATGCCCTCCAGAAGTCCGTTGCCGGCGCGCAGCACCGAGACAATCACCAGCTTCTTTCCCTTGAGGATCGGCGCCTCCATTTCGGCGAGCGGCGTCTCGATGGTCTGCGTGGTGATGGGAAGGTCGCGGCAGACTTCATAGGCGAGGAGATGGCTGATCTCGTGGAGAAGCTGGCGGAAGACAGCCGAGGGCGTGTGCTTGTCGCGCATCAGGGTGAGCTTGTGCAGCACCAGCGGATGGTCGACGACGGTGAGATTGTGCGGCTTCTTGAAGGCGGTCATGGCAGCGGTCTCCTTCCCGCTTACATGCTGCAACGGGCGGGCGGCGACAAGCGGGGCCATTGCCCCATCCACCGCTTTCATGACGCAAGCTGGAGGGTCAGAACACAAGCACCTGATCCTGCAGCATTTTTCCGATACTGTCAGCCGAGCAGTGTCTGTTCCACGGCGATGACCGGGCGCTGGAGAAGTTCGGTGACGTCGCGGGCCGGAACAGGGCGGCCGTAAAGGAAGCCTTGCGCGAGGATGCAGCCCTTGCGGGCCAACTGGTCGGCCTGGTCCTGGGTTTCGACGCCTTCGGCAACGCAGACCATGCCGAGGTTGTCGCAAAGGTCGATCACGGTCTTGACGACGCTTGCGGCCTTGCGACTCTTGCTCATGTCACCCACGAACTTGCGGTCGATCTTGATCTTGTCGAGCGGCAATTGGTGAACATGGCTGAGGCTGGAATAGCCGGTGCCGAAATCATCGAGCGCGATGCGGGCGAGATTGCGCAACATCAGCAGTGAACGCTGGGCTGCTTCGAAGTCGATCATCAAGGCCGTTTCCGTGACTTCGAATTCCAGGCGATGCGGATGGATGCCGCTGCGCTGGATGTGGCCCAGCATCTGGGTCATGGAATCCGGCGAGGCCAGCGTGCGGGCCGACAAGTTGAAGGAGGCCGTCATGTTCTCGGGCCACAGGCGGAGATCGTTCAGGAGCTTGCGGAGCAGCACAAGGGTGACGCGGTTGATGAGCGAGCTCTTCTCGGCGGCTGCGATGAATTGCGCCGGGCCGATGCTGCCGAGGCTGGCGTTGCGCCAGCGGGCCAGCGCCTCCACGGTGACGACATGGCCGGTCTTGGTGTTGATGACGGGCTGGTAGACGAGGGCGAGTTCGCCATCGAGATCCGCGTTGCGGAGCGCCTGGTCAATTTCATGGACGCGGCGGAGATTGGCGCGGTGGTCGGACGAGAAGACAACCGTATGCCCGCCGGCCTTGTCCTTGGCCTGATAGAGGGCATAGTCGGCGTTTTCAAAAAGGTCGTGGGTTGAAGGGCTCTCGGTGCCGAATTCCGCAAAGCCGCAGGATGATGTGACTTCCGCCGTGACATCATCCAGCTCATAGGGTTGGCGCAGGACTTCACACAGGGTGCGGCCAAAGGCGACAAGATCCACGCCCTCGCCTGCAATGATGCCGAATTCGTCGCCGCCGAGGCGGGCGAAGACAATATCCGTGCCGGCGATGTCCGCCATGCGGCGGCTTGCTTCCACAAGCAGCGCGTCGCCGGTGGCATGTCCGTAAAGGTCGTTGACGGCCTTGAAGCCATCGAGATCCACGATTCCGAGCGCGAACCTGCGGCCTGCTCCGGACAGGTGAGCCGACACACGTGCCTCCGCCTCTTCGATGAAGCTGCGGCGGTTGGGCAGGCCGGTCAGACTGTCGTGATGGGCGAGCTTGCGGTTGGCATCGCTGAGGCGCTGGGTCTCTTGATTCACTTTTTCCAGATGGTCGCTCTGGGTGATCATCAGGGCGAAGTCGCGGGAGTGGCGGGTGAGAATGTAGAGCATGGCACCCGTCACCATGGCCATGTTGCCGGCAATCGCTGCCAGCACCGCTTCTCCCTGCATGCTGAAGAACAGGACGAAGGGAATGACGACGACGGCGGAAAGCATATAGGCAGCCGCGCGCAAATGCATGAGGCAGAAGACGCAGGCGATCATTGTGAGCGCCATGTAGAAGACCACATGCGAGCGCGCGTAGGCATCGCCATAGGGAAAGAGCGAGATGCCCCAGGCCGTGAAGGCCAATCCCAGTGCAACCGACAGGAAGACGGTGGATGACAGGCGGCGAGCCGCTTCGGCGTGGGTGGGAACGACGCGGCTCATCCGCCGCCACCCCAGGAGACGGGCCGCAGCCAGCATCGAGAAGCAGGCCGGCAGAATGACCGTCAGGAACAGCGGCGCGATACGGTAGTGGGTGACGGACACAAAGAGCGTGTTGGCAAGCAGAATGCCATAGAGCACGGGGATCTGCTGGGAGAAGGCGCGCGACTGCGCCTGCACGAGCGCCGGATTGCTCGTGTCGACCTGAAAGAGCACCAGCATGGTCTTGAAATTGAACACACGTCTTCCCCTGAAGCGTGACAAATAGGCAGGGGGAATTAACCGCGCGTTGCAGAATGCCCGCCCATTGCGGGAT
>CALMLK010000415.1 GCA_937868035.1 uncultured Alphaproteobacteria bacterium | reverse complement strand
ATGCGGTTCTTGCGCATCTTGCCAGCGGTGTGGGCGATGATTTCATGGTTGTTGTCGAGCTTCACGCGGAAGGTCGCGTTAGGGAGAAGTTCGGTCACGGTGCCTTCGAATTCGAGCAGTTCTTCCTTGGCCATGTGGCTCCTTGAGGGGGTTGAAAAACGGTGCGGAAAATGGACCTGTTGGCGGTCAAAATCAAGTATTGGCCGGGGCTTCAATCGGATAGCCGTGTCCGGTGATGCGGTGGTAGAGCGTGGCGAAGAACACCAGCGCCACGGCCCCCGACAGGATGGGAAAGGCAAGGAACAGCGCCGAATGGCCGCTGGCATAGGAGACCAGCGTGGTCGCTCCAGCCGGTGGATGGGTAATGCGCAGGGCGACCATGCCGGCGATGGCCAAACCCACGGCCATGGCTGCGATCCAGATACTGTCGGGCAGCAGCAAGTTCGCTCCCGCGCCGATCAATCCCGCCAGGGCGTGACCGAAGATCACATGGGCGGGCTGCGACAAGGGACTCTGCGGCACGGCGAAGAGCAGAACGCAGGTGGCGCCCAAGGGTGCAAACAGCATGGTGAGGCCTGCCAGGTCCTGCGTGAAGCCGAGTGCGGCCACGGCACACATGGAACCGCCCCCCGCGAGCAGAGCGTTGCGGGTGGTGGCGGGCGGTTGATGGCGGAAGACAAAGTTGCGCATGGAGTGGCTCCATACACGGCCCGGCCGGCTTCTGCCAGCCGTCAAATGACGCCGGCATCCATGAGATAGAGCAGGGGCGAGACGGTGACCGCCGCCAGAACCGTGCCGAGCGCCACCGCACCCGAGACGGCGGCCGCCGATTCCTCGTTGCGCTGGGCGAAGAGGAAGGCGTTGGCGCCCGTCGGCATGGCTGCAAAGAGGATCGCTACCTGCGCCCAGATCGGCGGCATGGCTACGACGTAACGCACCATGATGAAGACCAGCAGCGGCATCAGCAGCATCTTCAGGCCAATCAGCGCGAACATGCCGCTCCATGCACCTTTCAGCGAATAACCGGAGAGCGAGACGCCCAGCGCAAACAAGGCCGTGGGGATGCTGGCATCGGCCAGCATGTCCAGCATGGTTCCGGCAATCGGGTGAAGGCCCAGACCTGTCAGCCGCCACAGGCTGCCGGCGATGAGGCCCAGCACGATGCCGTTGGTGGCAAGGTTGCGGAACAGGTCCTTCGACGTGCGGACCAGGGAGAAAGAGCCGGTGTGCACCGCAAGCTCCCGATGCAGCATGGCTGCAAACCACAGGATTGGCGCGTGGACCGACAGGATCATGCCCAGCGGCACGGCCACCTGATTGCCGAAGTGGGCGAGTGCCAATGGCGTTCCCAGCATGGCGAGATTGCCGAAGCCGGCGGCCATCGAGGCCACGGCGCCGCCCGAGCCCTTCAGCGTTTCAAAGAAACGCGCAACGAACGCAGTTGTGAGCCAGGTGATCGCCAGTCCGCCGAAAAAGGCAATCCACAGGCTCCAGGGTGCGGCTTGCTGGGCGCCCATGGTGGCCACCGTCTTGAACAGCAGGGCGGGAATGGCGACGTTGAAGACGAAAAGCGAGATGCCCCGCCCGGCAGCGGCATCAAAAATCCTCGCCCGGGTCAGGCCATAGCCCAGCACGATCATGCCGAAGACCGGGAGAACAGTGTTGAGGATGGCGTTCAAGGTGAAAGGCCCTCATCCGGCAGGCGGATGAGGATAAGCTCACAGCCAGCTTTGCGCGGCCGCCTGCTTCTTCTCGAAGCTGTCGATGGCGCTGGCCTTTTCCATGGTCAGGCCGATGTCATCAAGGCCATTCAGCAAGCAATGCTTGCGGAAGGGGTCGATGTCGAACTTCACCTTGCCGCCATCGGGACCGCGGATTTCCTGATTGGGAAGATCGATGGTCATGGTGGCATTGCTGCCGCGCTCGGCGTCGTCCATCAACTTCTTCAGATCTTCAGGCGAGACCTTGATCGGCAGGATGCCGTTCTTGAAGCAGTTGTTGTAGAAAATGTCGGCGAAGCTGGTCGAGATGACGCAGCGGATGCCGTAGTCGAGCAGAGCCCACGGCGCGTGCTCGCGCGAGGAGCCGCAGCCGAAATTGTCTTCCGCCACCAGGATCTGCGCCTTGCGATAGGCGGGCTGGTTGAGCACGAAATCCGGGTTCTCCGAACCGTCCTCCTTGTAGCGCATCTCCGAGAACAGCCCCTTGCCGAGGCCCGTGCGGGCGATCGTCTTCA
>CALMLK010000414.1 GCA_937868035.1 uncultured Alphaproteobacteria bacterium | reverse complement strand
TCTGAAGCCCGTCGAGGTGCCGTTCAACTTCGGGGCGGAGAAGCCCTTCGTCATCCTCGTTGTCGGGGTGAACGGATCCGGCAAGACCACGACCATCGGCAAACTCGGCGCCATCGCGGCGCGCGAGGGCTTCAAGGTGAAGTTCGCGGCCTGCGACACGTTCCGTGCCGCGGCCATTGAACAACTCACCGTGTGGGGCAAGCGCATCGGGGCGGAGACCGTGTCACGCCCGCCCGGTTCGGATGCCGCGGGCCTCGCCTTCGATGCCATGAAGGCGGCCAGGGAGGACGGCACCGACATCGTGTTCATCGACACGGCAGGTCGACTGCACAACAAGACCTACCTGATGGACGAACTCGACAAGGTGGTGCGCGTCATCAAGAAGTATGATGCGGCGGCGCCCCATGCCGTGCTGCTGGTGCTGGACGCGACGACGGGCCAGAATGCCCTGGCGCAGGCCGACGCCTTCACCAAGGTTGCAGGCGTCACGGGCCTCATCATGACGAAGCTCGACGGCACGGCGCGGGGCGGCATTCTTGTCGCCATCGCCGAACGCTTCCGCCTGCCCATTCACGCAATCGGCGTGGGCGAATCGATTGACGACCTGCAGCCGTTCGAGGCAGACGCCTTCTCCCGCGCCATTGCCGGGCTGAACGAGAAATAAGGACAGGATGCCATCATGAGTCAGGGCAGGAAGCAGCTGCTGGAGTTTGGCCCGCTGCTGGTGTTTTTCCTGGTCAACTGGAAGGCCGGCATCTTCTGGGCAACCGGCATCTTCATGGTCACGATCCTGGCCGTGCTTCTCTATACCTTCATCACCACCGGCAAAGTGGCGAAGGTGCCGCTGGCGACGGCGATTCTCGTTGGCGTCTTCGGCGGACTGACGCTCTACCTTCACGACGAAACCTTCATCAAGGTGAAGCTCACGCTGGTGAATGCCATCTTCGCGGTGCTGCTGCTGGGTGGCGTGGCCTATGGCCGCTTCTTCATCAAGGACGTGATGGGCGAGGCCCTGTCGCTTCCCGATTCGGCGTGGCGCACCTTGAGCTTGCGCTGGGGCATTTTTTTCGGCGCTCTTGCGCTTCTCAACGAAGCCGTGTGGCGCAATTTCACAACCGACCAGTGGGTGACATTCAAGGTTTTCGGGCAATTGGGGTTAACGCTGGTGTTCGCGCTCGCCAATGCGCCGTTCATGGCGCGTCACATGCATGAAGAGCCCGCACCGGCGCCGGAGAAACCATCCGTTGACGGATGATCGGCTGCACACTTTTCCAATCAAGAGTCAAGACTTGTAATTCACGCTGCATCGGCGCGAATGTCATCGTGAGCGAAGGTACAATTTCATCTTCTTTCCGCTTGCGGGCTGACGAGCGGAAAGCTAGGAGACGCGCCGGATTGAAATTCTATTTTCTGTGACGGCTTCCGCCGCGCAGGCATGAGACAACACAGTCGGGCTGGCTGGAGGCTTCAAGACAGCAGGCTGGGGCGGGATAAAGGGTTACCGATGTCGGGCAGCAGAGACGCAAAAACATTTGCGCGATCTTTCTCTCATCTGTTGAAACGCGCCGTGCAATATTCGGTGCATTGCTACATGGACCAGGCTGGCAAGTCCGGGCTGACGCATCGTCAGTTCACGGTGCTTTCGGCAGTGGATCACCATGAGGGCAAGAGCCAGACGGAGCTTGTGAAGATCACGGGCATCGACCGCTCGACCCTCGCCGACCTGGTGGCCCGGCTCATGGCGCAGGGCTATGTGCAGCGCCGCCGCACCAAGGAAGACGCGCGCACCAATTCCATCAAGCTCACGCCGCTCGGCAAGAAGTCGCTGAAGGCGGCGCAGTCGGGTGCGGAAGACGTGGACAAGAAACTTCTGTCGCTGTTCCCGGTCGCCGAACGCAAGTCGCTGATCGACAATCTGTCGCTGCTTGCCATGGAAATGGACCGGCTGGATGATGCGGAAGTCGAGAAGCCCGTTCCCGCCCGCGTCAAGCTGAAGCGCCGCCCGCAGTAGGCGACCGATCTCTTTCATTCTTTCCTGTGCTGACCGTCAGGACGCCGCTGTCATTGCGGCGGTGTCAGGACGCCTGTGTCAGGACGCCTGTGTCAGGACGCCTGTGTCAGGGCGCCTGTGTCAGGGCGCCGGTGTCTGGGCGGCGTCGATCTTGGCGGCTTCGATCTGTGCGGCGAAAGTGCCCTTGATCTCGTCCAGCGTCAGCGGCCCCACATGCTTGTGGCGGATGATGCCCTTGCCATCGACGACAAAGGTTTCGGGAACGCCATAGCCGCCCCAGTCGATGGTGACGCGGCCGTCGCGGTCCGATCCCACGGCGGCGAAGGGTTGGCCGAGCGCCCCCAGGAAGCGGCGGGCGTTGGCGGGATCATCCTTGTTGTTGATGCCGACCAAGCGGATGTCCGTGCGCTTGGACAGTTCCACCAGCACGGGATGCTCCTCGCGGCAGGGTACGCACCAGGACGCCCAGATGTTGACCACGGTCACCGTGCCGGCCTTCAGTTCCGCATCGGCAAGGCCCGGCACGCCGAGCTCCTCGACGGCTGGAAGGGTGAAGGGAGGCACGGGCTTGTTGATGAGTGCCGAGGGCAACGTCGAAGGATCTCCCGACAGTCCCCTGTAGAACAGCAGCGCCAGCGCACCGAACAGGAGCACGGGCAGAAGGGCAACGAGCGTGCGGCGGTTCATGTCACTCTCCGCCCTTGAGGAGGCGTTTGGCTTCCGCCTCAAGTTTGCGCTTGCGCCACAGCGTCCACACCAGAAGGCCGGCCAGCACGGCGGCCGACAGGAGGTAGGAGGCGAGCACGAAGCCGAAATGCGGGGCGGCTGTATCCATCAGTGGTCTCCGATGGCCCGCAGGCGCGCGGCGCGGATCTTGCGGGCGGTGATTTCATTGGCGATGGCCATGAGGTGAAGCGCGACGAAAAAGAAGGTGTAGCCGAACGCCATGAGCAGCAGCGGCCACAGCATGGCGGGATCGATGGCGGGTCCACCCATCTTCACCACGCTGGCGGGCTGGTGCAGGGTGTTCCACCATTCGACCGAGAACTTGACGATGGGGATGTTGATGACGCCGACCAGTGCCACCACGCGGGCAAGGCCTGCGGCGCGGTGCGGGTCTTCGAAGGCGCGCCACACCGCGAGATAACCGAGGTAGAGCAGCATGAGCACGAACATGGAGGTGAGGCGGGCATCCCAGACCCACCACGTACCCCACATGGGCTTGCCCCAGATCGAACCGGTGGCGAGCGAGAGGAAGCAGAAGGCCGCACCCAGCGGAGCGGCTGCCTTTGCGGCGGAGTCGGCGAGCGGGTGGCGGAAGATCAGGGCGATGGCGCTGGCCACGGCCATGAGCACATAGACAAAGAGCGCCATCCAGGCCGCAGGCACGTGCACATACATGATGCGCACCGTCTCACCTTGCTGGTAGTCGGCGGGACTGGTGAACAGCCCGAGATAGAGACCCGCGGCAAGGCACAGGATGGCGGCACTCCACGCCCAGGGCA
>CALMLK010000413.1 GCA_937868035.1 uncultured Alphaproteobacteria bacterium | reverse complement strand
TCGGATCGGGAGGCGTGCGGAGCAGGGGAGGCCGGATGAAGCGGCAGTGACGCAGCACGTCGCGGGCATAGCGGTCGTAGCTCTCCGCGTCGTGGGCGGAGAAGCGTGCGAACTCGCGGCGGTTTGCGTCGTGATCGCGGTACATGGCGAGATAGCCGCCATCCTGGGTGAACACCGCGCCCCCTTCATAGGGAAGGATTTGCAACCCGTGCTTGGGCAGTTCCAGTTCGCGCATGATCTCCGGGCGGAGCAGGGAGGAGACGTAGGAACAGTTGGAATAGGTGAAGCCGGGATAAAGCGAGCGCGAGACGGCAGCACCGCCCACCCAATCGTTCTTCTCCACCACCAGCGTCTTCACGCCCGCCTTTGCGAGATAGCAGGCCGTGACGAGGCCGTTGTGGCCTCCCCCAACGATGATGGCGTCGTGGCGGCTCACGAGGCGCGGCGCTCCTCTTCCACCTGTTCCAGCGTGAGATCGACGGAAGTTTCGAAGGCGCGCAGCGTGTCGGCGAGGCAGGATTGATCGTGGGCCTCACACATGAACAGCGGTTCGCGGGAGTCCGGTTCCACGATGATGTTGTTGTCCTGCATGTGTCGGGCGAGCTTGTCGTAGAAGCTGTAATCGGACTTCTTCCAGGCGCGGTAGTCGTTGGGCGGCTGTGGAGCGAAGAACAACCCGAACATGGAGGGGTGGCCGGAGAAGGAATGCACGATGCCACGCCGGTCGAGGATCTGCTTCATGCCGGACTTCAGGCTCTCGCCGTAGGCGGCGAGTGTGGCGAGGGCCGGCGTTTCGTCGAGAATCTGCAGGCAGCGTTCCGCGGCGGCCATGGAAACGGAGTGCGCTGTGTAGGTTCCGCCATGGGCGGCACCTCCCGGCCTGAAGGTGCGCATCACCTCTTCGCGGCCGCCGATCGCGGCGATGGGATAGCCGTTGGCCATGGCCTTGGCGAAGGTGCAGATGTCCGGCTTCACGTTGTGCAGGGACTGGATGCCGCCCTTTGCGACGCGGAAACCCGTCTTAACCTCGTCGATGATGAGGAGCACGCCGTATTGATCGCAGAGGCGGCGGGCGAGTTGCACGAATTCCGTCGTTGCCGAAATGGCGCAGCAGTTGCCCATCATCGGTTCGATCAACATGGCGGCGATGCCGTCTCCGTGCTTCTTGAAGACGTCTTCCAGCCGCTGGGCATTGTTCATGGGCGTGAGGTGCACGAGTTCGCGGGTCGCCTGCGGTATGCCGCGGGAGTAGGGCACCTTCACCGGCTCAACACCGCTGTTGGGGTCCCAGGCATCCATGTTGGCCATCCACATGGCGGCATCGAAGAGGCCGTGATAGGCGCCTTCGATGAGGATGTAGCTGTCGCGGCCGGTGTAGGCGCGGGCGAGGCGGAGTGCGGCCATCACCGCCTCGGTGCCGCTGTTGGAGTAGCGCACCAGTTCCACCGACGGCACCATCTTGGCCATGCGTTCGGCGACGATGTATTCGCGTTCTGTGGAGAGCGCGAAGACACCACCCACCTCCATGCCCTTGCGGGCCGCTTCATCCACGCGCTCGTCGGCGTAGCCGAGGATCGCCGGACCGTAACCGAGGCGGTAGTCGACGTAGCAGTTGTCATCCATGTCCCAGGTGCGGCCACCCTTGCCGCGCTTCACGTAGATCGTGCGGTCGTCGCCCCAGTAGCGGAAGGTCGACGCCACGCCGAGCGGCAGGCGCGTGATCGCTTTCTTGAAATGGGCGTTTGACTTGGAGAGATCGCGGGTGTTGCGCAGGGTCATGATTTGAAACGCTTTCCTGGTTTGGCAACCGCCCGGCAAGCCACGGGGCCAGGCCGGTTGATCGCTTGACAGGAGGCTGCCATGATTTTGACTGAACTGTCAATCAACTGAGAAACACCGTTGTGTTTCAAGCGCCTTGTGGTATCGAAACGCGGGATCAGAAGCGAGTCGAGCCAGATGCAGACAGCCCCGAAGCCGGCGAACGTGGTGCCCCTCCAACGCAAAATCAGCCGCGAAGTCCGCCAGCAGCAACTCATCGCCGCGACGATGCGAGTGTTGTCACGCAAGGGCTATGCACAGACGACGCTTTCGGATGTGGCAGCGGAAGCGGGCGTGTCGCATGGGCTTGTCAATTTCCATTTCGAGTCGAAGGAGAAACTGCTCAGCGCCACGCTGCTGTTCATGGCGGAGGAGTACCGGCAGAACTGGCAGAAAGCGCTGGCTGCCGCAGGACCGCGCGCGGCAGACCGCCTGGCGGCACTGATGGCGGCGGACTTCAACGACGACATCTGCACACAGGAGCGCATTGCCTGCTGGTGTTCCTTCTGGGGCGAAGTGCAGAGCAGGCCCATCTACCAGCAGGAATGCAACGCCAACGACGACCGCTACATCGCGCAACTCGAAGGCATCTGTGGCAACCTGATCGCGGATGGTGGCTACGCTCTGGATGCGGTGCGCACGGCGCGGGCCTTGCGCTTCACCAGTGAAGGCCTGTGGAACGACATGCTTTCGATGAACAAGCCCTACACGCGCGATGAAGCATTGAAGACGCTGTTTGCGCTTGCCACCGTTTTCTTCCCCCGGCACTTCACGCCGGAGGGGCCCATCACGGCCTAGGCTTCTGGCCGCGCAGATGGGTGGGGCAGTGCTCACCTGAATCCAGCACGGGAATCATGTTGCGCCAGATGGTGGCGTTGTGATCCACGAACGCCTGTCCGAGGCTTGCCACCGCTTCGGCATAGAGCGGGCCTGTCAGCGCATCCAGTTCTTGCCGTGCCCTTTCACGGTACCAGGCGTTGCGGCTGGTGATGGCGATGTTGGTGAAGCCGGCTTCCACCAGTGCCTCCCGGTATCGTGCAGGCGAGGCCATGCCGAAATCGAGTCCCTCGGAGGCGATGTAGTCTTTCATCATCGGACTCGGTTCGTCATCGTGGCCGATGAGCCAATCGGAAGCCACGAACCATCCGCCCGGTTTCAGCACACGGAAGACATCCACCATCAGCGTGTGCTTGTCGGGAATGTGGACGATCGAGTCCTTGCTGAAGACGATGTCGAACATGGCTGGTGCAAAGGGCAGGGGGCCGGGCACCACCTTCATCGCGCCGATGCGATCGGCAACGCCATGCTTCGCGGCGTGGGCGCGGGCCGTGGCGAGCACGGTGTCTTCCACATCGATGCCGCAGACATAGGCCGCACCGAACTCCTTCACCAACTGCACATCAATGCCGCCAGCGCCGCAGCCGATGTCGAGAACCGTCTTGCCGCGCAGGTCCATCTTGTCCAACAGGCGGCGCACTTCTTCAGGGCCACCGGGGGAAAGCCATCCGTCGCCCCACAGGCGTTCGAGGATGCCGATCATCCTGTCATGATAGAGTTCGCCGCCCGCGCTGTTGCCCATGCCGACACTCCTTTTGCGGCACACTAGACCTGCTCATTCTGCGCTGCCAAGACGCGTCAAAATGCCAGAAGCGACAAATGGTGCTTGCAAAGCGGCGCGGCGAACGGCTATGGCGGTTGCGGGCTAGCCCTCCCCAACGGGGGCCGGTCCATCTGTAAGGATGGAGCAACATGACAGATCTGACACCGGCAGTGCGGCCGGCAAACGCACATTTTTCTTCCGGCCCCTGCGCGAAAATCCCAGGCTGGACCCCCGACAAACTCAAGAATGCATTGACAGGCCGCTCGCACCGGTCCGGCGAGGGCAAGAAGCGTCTGAAGCGCGCCATCGACCTGACGCGCGACATTCTGGGCGTTCCCGCGGACTACAAGATCGGCATCGTGCCGGCATCGGATACGGGTGCGGTGGAAATGGCATTGTGGTCGCTGCTCGGCCCGCGCGGCGTGGACATGCTGGCCTGGGAGAGCTTCGGCGAAGGCTGGGTTTCAGACGTCATCAAGCAACTGAAGCTCCCCGACGTGCGCAAGATGATCGCGCCTTACGGTGAATTGCCGGATCTGACGAAAGTCGATTTCAAACGCGACGTGGTGTTCACTTGGAACGGAACGACATCGGGTGTGCGCGTCGTCGACGCATCGTGGATTCCGGCGGACCGTGAAGGCCTCACCATCTGTGATGCGACCTCTTCTGCCTTCGCGCAGGAGATGGATTTTTCCAAACTCGATGTGGTGACGTTCTCCTGGCAGAAGGTGCTGGGCGGCGAGGGTGCGCACGGCGTGCTCATTCTCAGCCCGCGCGCGGTGGCGCGCCTCGAAAGCTATTCGCCGCCGTGGCCGATGCCCAAGATCTTCCGCCTGACTTCCGGTGGCAAGCTGATTGCCGGCATCTTCGAAGGCGAGACCATCAACACGCCCTCCATGCTGTGCGTGGAAGATTATGTTGTCGCGCTGGAATGGGCGCAATCGATCGGCGGACTGAAGGGCCTGCGCGCGCGGGCTGACGCCAATGCCGCCGTGGTCGGCCGGTGGATTGATGAGCGGGCCTTCGCCCATCACCTCGCCATGGTTCCGGCGACGCGCTCCAACACATCGGTGTGCTTCACACTCGATGGCAGTGAAGACGTGCCGAAGAAGATGGTGAAGATGCTGGAGGCCGAGAAGGCCGCCTATGACATCGGCGGTTATCGCGATGCACCTCCGGGCTTGCGCATCTGGTGCGGCGCCACGGTCGAGACATCGGACCTGGAAAAGCTGCTGCCGTGGCTGGACTGGGCCTACGCCAAGGCGACGGCCTGACATCGATCCATCATCACGATTCAATTCCTCTGGAGAAGCAACATGGCTCCCCGCGTTCTGGTATCCGACAAACTTTCCGAAGCTGCCGTGAAGATCTTCCAGGATCGCGGCATCGAGGTGGATTACAAACCTGATCTTGGCAAGGACAAGGATGCGCTGCTTGCGGCCATTCCTGACTATGATGGTCTTGCCATCCGCTCCGCCACCAAGGTCACACCGAAGATCCTGGCCGCGGCATCACGGCTCAA
>CALMLK010000412.1 GCA_937868035.1 uncultured Alphaproteobacteria bacterium | reverse complement strand
ACCTCCCAAGTGAAACCGTGGGCTTTTGCCCACGTCACGGGAATATGTCACATTCGGAAACGCGCCGAGTCAAGCCAGATTCGTCGCTGCAGTGCGACGAAGCGCCTTTCGCGTTCGCAGTAACCATCTGAAACGTATTTGTAATTATCCCTTTGGGCAATCGCCTATTTTGATAGCAATTGCCCAGCCATGGTCTCATTGGTGATCAGGCCATTAATCAAACGGCCTGCCAGTGCCCCCTGGATGGCCTTGTAGCGGCCGGGCGCCATGGCGACGCCAATGACCCGGCGGCGGGCCGGCGTTTCGAGGGGCACACTGAGCACCCGATCGTTGACGAGACCCTCCGTGAGTTGACCATCGGCATCGAAACTCCAGCCGGTGATCTCGCCCACGGCGCCCGCCTTCATCATGGCGCGGATTTCGTCGGCGCGCACAAATCCGTCGCGCAGCATGGCGGAGGAATCGTCCACCGTACCGATGCCGACAAAGCTAACGTCTGCCTGGGCCGCAAGGTCCATGACGTTGCGGAGCGACTTCTGCGTGACGAGAAGGTTCTTCTCATGCACCGTCGCGGTCACCACGGGAAACGGCATGGGATAATGCGGTGCCCCCACGCGGTCTCCGACGCGGGATGCGACGTCGAACACGGTTGCCGACCCATCGGGCCCGATGTTGCCGACGAGCGAGACGATCTTGTGCTGGGGGCACTCCATGGGGCTCACCTGCTCGGCCACGGCGCGCAAGGTGCGCCCGGTACCGAGGCCGATGATGACGGGATGTTGCGAGACGAGATAGCGCTCCATCTCCGCCGCGGCCGCTTCCACGATGCCCAGCGTTTCGGAATGGGAGGCGGGATCGGCCGGTACCACCTCGCAGCTTTCCAGGCCGAAGCGTTCCTTCATGCGGTCGGAGAGTTCAAGGCAGCGGCCAAGCGGATGGTCAAAGCGGACCTTGATGAGGCGCTCGGTGACGGCGAGCGAGACGAGGCGCTGGGCCGTCTGGCGCGAGACGCCGAGCTTGCGGGCGATTTCGTCCTGGGTGTTTCCGGCGATATAGTAGAGCCATCCCGCGCGGGCGGCATCATCCAGCCGTTCCTTTTCCGGTTCAGGTTTGCGCGCCACGGCTGCTCCTCATGCGGGATGTGCTACACGGGCGGGCGCACAAATGCCAGCATCGGCGAAAACACGGTGAAGCTCCGCCATGTCGGCGACGGTGCGGTCGGCGGTGAGGCCGTCGGGCAAATCATATCCCATCTGCATGTGCACACCGCCGCGGAAATGCCAGACCGCCATGCCGGCCGCGCGGGCCGCAAGGATGCCCATCTCGCTGTCCTCAATCACGAGGCAGGCGGCAGGGTCTGCCTTCAACCTGCTGGCTGCGAGCAGCAGCAGATCGGGTGCGGGTTTGCCGTGGGCGACTTCCGATGCCGTGCTGCAGCGGCCCGCGAAGAACGGCGCCAGCCCCGTCACCTGCAGGGACGTGGTGAGACGTTCGGGCGAACTGCTGGTGGCCAGACAATAGGGAAGGCGGATCGTTTCCAGCACCTCCGTCACGCCCGCCATGGGCTTCAGGTCGTGGCGCATGCGCTCCAGCAGGCGGCCGCGGTAGCGCATCTGGAAATCATCGGGCATGGGGCGGCCAAAGCGTTGCAGCACGCGCTTCGCCGCGCTGGCAAAGCTGCGGCCGAGAAAATCGGTACGGAATATCTCGTCGGTTATGGGGAGGCCGATCTCCGCCATCATGCCCATGAGCACGCCAGCCGACAGGCCCTCGCTGTCCACCAGGACACCGTCGCAATCGAAAATCACGTGGCTGACAGGCTGTCCGTTGGTCACGGGCTTTCATCTCCCCGCTCCAGACATGCCAAAGGCCCAGGCTCCGTGCAAGTTTTCGCCGCTGGCCTGCTGCAAATTGCATCAGCGCCGCCCTTGCCAAGGCCGAAGGTTTGACGCCATCATGCGCGGCAGGGAGACAGCGTGGCCAACATCTTCAATGAAATGCAGGACAAGGGCGGGCAGGTGCGCAGCCCATACCTGCGGGTGGGAGACTGGCTGAAAACGCTGACGCGCAAGGACGCAGAACGCGCCCGCCAGGAGGCAGAGAACCGTTTCCGCCGGCAGGGCATCACCTTTGCCGTCTATGGCGATGAAGAGGCCGCCGAACGCCTGATCCCCTTCGACATCATTCCGCGCGTCTTCGCGGCCTCTGAATGGCGGCGGCTTTCGGCCGGCATCGAGCAACGGGTGCGCGCCCTCAACGCCTTCATCCACGACATCTACCACCGCCAGGAAATCCTGCGCGCGGGCCGCATCCCGGCCAACGTCATCGTGCAGAACGCCGCCTTCGTGCCCGAAATGATGGGTGTCGATCCGGCGCGCGGCATCTATGCCCACATCATCGGCATCGACATCGTGCGCATCAGCGAGAACGAGTTCTATGTGCTGGAGGACAATTGCCGCACGCCGTCCGGTGTTTCCTACATGTTGGAAGACCGGGAAACGATGATGCATTTGTTCCCGGAACTGTTTGCACACCAGCGCGTGGCACCGGTCGAGAACTATCCCTCGCTGCTGCGCAAGACTCTGGAAAGCGTGGCACCCGCGGCCTGCGATGGGGAACCCACGATCGTGGTGCTGACGCCCGGCATTCACAACTCAGCCTTCTTCGAACACGCCTTCCTCGCCGATGAAATGGGGGCGGAACTGTGCGAGGGAGACGACCTGTTCGTGATGGACGGGGCGCTCTACATGCGCACCACGCAGGAACCGAAGCGCGTTGACGTGGTGTACCGCCGCATCGACGATGCCTTCCTCGATCCGCTCACCTTCCG
>CALMLK010000411.1 GCA_937868035.1 uncultured Alphaproteobacteria bacterium | reverse complement strand
AATGCCATGACGACCGACAAGATCATGCTATTCTCTTCCTCGGGCAAGTTCTTCACGCTGGAGGTGTCGCGCCTGCCGGGCGGGCGCGGCCACGGTGAACCGGTGCGCCTGATGGCGGATGTGGATGCGGCGGATACGGTTGTCTCGCTGTTCGTGCATCAGCCGGGCACGCGCCGGCTGCTTGCCTCGACGGAGGGCGACGGTTTCGTTGTCGCCGAAGACGAGTGCGTGGCCAATACCCGCAAGGGCAAACAGGTGCTGAACGTGAAGGCCCCTGTTGAGGCGCAGTCCTGCGTGGTGGTTCCGCCGGATGCGGACCACGTGGCCACTGTCGGCGAGAACCGCAAGCTGCTGATCTTCAAATTGGCCGAAGTGCCGGACATGGCGCGGGGCAAGGGCGTGCGGCTGCAGAAGTTCAAGGATGGCGGGCTCAGCGACGTGCAATGCTTCAAGCTGAAATCGGGCCTTACCTGGATCGACAGTTCGGGGCGCGAATTTGTCTCGACGGACCTCGGAGAATGGATCGGTGAACGGGCGCAGGCCGGGCGGTTGCCGCCCAAGGGTTTCCCGCGCAACAACCGCTTCCGCAACGGCTGACGCGTTTACCAAGGTGGACCCGGTCTGTTGAATTGACTGGCCATGCGTCAGTGCTTGTTGACTGCTGCGGCGGACAACAATTGATGGATCGTGCAAAACATGTCTTGGCTCCCGGCCGTGCATTGTGAGGGGCAGTCATGACACGGCGTTCCATGTGGATCGTGAATGGAGAGGCACGCGCGGCAGGACATGATCCGCCTCATGACGACGCGTGGCGGCTGATGAACGAGCAGGGCGCGGTGCGCCTTGTGTCCGGGCCCACAGGCACGGAGCTGCGCTGGGTTGTGGCATCACCGCATGTGGGCTCGCTGTTTTCTGCCGAGGCCATGCTACAATATCTGCAGGCCCCCGTGATGCTGCGCTTCTACGTGGCGGGATGGTTCGAGGAACGCCTTGAGACGGTCGAGGAGGCGGCGGGCCGCATCCGCGCACTTGTCATGAATGCCGACCGTCACCTGAGCAGCCGGGTGTTCGTGCATGAGCCCGACGTGTCCTCGGCGCGCGTGCCCGGCCTCTTGCAAGACGTGCTTCGCGAGAAGGCGGTGGGTGCGGAACACAGTGTGGAATGCCGCTATGAACCGGAACTCGATGGCTTTGTCGTCTGCCGCGTGGGCGAACGCTCCGCCATCGGACGAATTTGGGGCACGGATCAATCGACCTTTCCCTGCCTCGCGACCGGAGCGCTGGGGCGCAGTGCCAGCCAGTCCTATGGGCGGGCGGTCTCGCAAGGCGTTCCCGTCTATGAGCAGGTGATCGCGGCCTTGCGCTTTCCCGACCAAACCCTGCGCTGGGTGCCGTATCACCGGGTGATCCTGCCCATTGCGGAACGGCGCGTGCGGGTGGCCAGTGAGTATGGCGACGTGGACTTTCGCGTGCTTTAGTGGCTGGCCCGTCACCAAAACGTTGCGAATAATTTAACGAGTTATTTCCCTTTGCGCCTTAAAAGAAATTAAGGAGGCCCTGTTCTGGGGTGGGTCACCGCTCATTTCTTATGAATCGCGCGGACTCATGTACAATCTTGAACTGTGGATCGATAAAGGATCGTTCTGCTCCCGGCCAACCCGCCCGGACGGCGGCCCCATCTCTGACCGGAAGCTGCTGCACAACAACAACCTGGTGAAGCTCGAGACCGGCACGAACGGGACTCGCGTGAGTTGGGTGATGTTCGGTGCAAACTGGGCGTCCCTGCTTTTCCTCCGCGAATTCATCGTCACCTGCGTCGAGCCGATCACGCTGGTCTATTTCAACGCAGGCTGGTTCGAGGAATCTCTCGGTTCTTCCGTTGATGCCGCGCACCGGATCGAAAGCCTGATCTACAAGAGCGACGTGCGCTTCTCCGAGCGCGTCTACATCGCGGATGCGCGTCCAAAGGCGGCCAGCATGCCGGAAGCCCTGCGCTCCATCGTTGAGGCAGGGGAGATTCCCGACGGACAATCGATTGTCTGTGCTGTTGATCCGGGCCTGGGCACGAGCAAGGTAGAACACATCGGCGAAGAATCGCTCCTCGGCAAGGTGTGGGGCAGGGTGCCGATTTCCTATCCTGCGATGTCCGGGCACAGCTATGACCGCATCGTTTCGCAACCGTATTTCGATGTGCTGCGGTCAGGGCGCATGCATTACGATCAGGTGCTCGCCTCGATGGTGATGCCAAATGGCGAGCAGCAGTGGTTCGGCTACCACCGCGTCATCATCCCGGACAACCCTTTGCATGGAGTTTCACGGGTGAAGGTGGCGTGTGCACGGGCTCCCGTTGAGATAAAGCTGCTTTAGCGTTCCACACTTCAATCATTGTCTCCACGGCGTGGCGTTCCAGCACGTAGAGGTATTCGAACGGATCGATGCCGTCGGAAGCCAGCTGCCAGCGCATGAAGCACAGTTCCAGCATGTTGTAGCCGGCGCGGCTCAGGTGGCCGCGCTCGACGATGCGCGCGCCCGCGAGGCACCAGATCGCATCCGGCTGCCACTTGATGTAGGTGAGGATGAGCGCGAGCCGGACGAAGTGTTCGATCAGGTCGCGGTTGCGGTGGTGTTTGTCGACCCAGAGTTCGCCGTGATAGACGAGCTTGCCCGTGAGCCGCTCGGAGATGCTGCCCTTGGGGGGCTTGGCATGCGAGGGGATCATGAGTTCGTGGCGGCGCATGTAGGCGCCGATCATGTAGTTTACGCACCAGTCGGCGAGGTTGGTATCGATCTCATCGCAACGAAAGGCCTGGAGGCCGACAATCTTGCCGTCGGCTTCGTGCAGACTCAGCCAGTGGGCGCGCTCGTGGCTGAAGACACCGATATCGGGGTGGTGCATGGGGGCAACTTCAAAGCCCCGGACTGCTTTCTTGGCCTCGTTGAAGGCCACCATGTCACTGCTGACCTGAACGGTGACGTTATACGCCCGCAGGAGTTCCGACAGCTTGTTGGCAGCCTGTGCCACCGCAAGCGGATTCATGATTCCAAAAGTGTTCATATCGCCCCAAATCAGCCGCCTGATTTTTGATGGCGAGGTAAGCGTTAGAGCATCCCCCTGTCAATTGCCGGGTTAGGTGCGATGCAGCACCCAGCCATGGACGGAGAGGCGTTCCTGAGGGAGAAAGCGGGCCTTGTAATGCATCTTTGCGGAGTTCTGCACGAGGTACCCGAGGTAGACATAGGGCAGTCCCATGCGGCCCACGCGCAGGATATTGTCGAGGATGATGTAGGTGCCGAGGCTGCGCTGTTCGAGTGACGGTTCGTAGAAGCTGTAGATCATCGAAAGTCCGTCGGAGAGCACGTCGAGCAGCACGGCGGCGACGAGTTCGTTGGGTGCCTGGGGATGATCCGGCGGCAAGCGGTATTCCACCATGCGGCTGTCCACCAGATTGTCGTCCACCATGGCGGCAAAATCGAGCACGGTCATGTTGGCCATGCCGCCTTCTGAATGGCGCGTATCGATGTAGGCGCGGAAGACGGAATACTGTTCGCTGGTGGCCTCAGCCTTCACCACGGATGAGCGAAGGTCGCTGTTCTTCGCCATCACCCGGCGCAAGGCCGCGCGTCCAGGCGAAGATCGAGGCGATCGAATTGGTCGAGGTTTCCTTACCCTTCTCATGCTCGCGATAATGGCGCGTCACTGTGCCGTGAGCGGCTTCCGCTTCGACTGTCTTGCCATCCGGCGTCATCAACACCGAGGTCATGAGGCCGAGCGAACCGAAGCCCTGAGCAACCGTGTCAGACTGCACGTCGCCATCGTAGTTCTTGCACGCCCAAACATAGCCACCCGACCACTTCAACGCAGAGGCAACCATGTCGT
>CALMLK010000410.1 GCA_937868035.1 uncultured Alphaproteobacteria bacterium | reverse complement strand
GTGAGGGGAGAAAATGGAGGGACTGTTTCTGTCCCGGCTTCCCGCCAGCATGCTTGAGGAGAGGGAGAGAGGGGTGTTCGGCGTGAAGCCGTTTCGGGAAACGCAGCGGTTTTGGCCCGCAAGGCCCGCTCTCGCCAATTCCACACGGCACAGCACTTACGGACTGGGCCCGGCTGCAAGGATGTGTGGGTGAACTGCGGTAAACCGCGCTTGGACCGTAGTGTCCAAGGGGCGGACCTCCGGCTCCCGGGAGATATGGATGCTTTGTCCATCCCGCGCGGGCGCTGCTCATGGGTGAGGCAGTGCAGATAAGCTCGCGACACTGATCCCTCCTTGCCAAACCCATCAAGGGAACGTAAATCATAGGACAGGAATAAAGTCAATAGCGTGGCTCTACCGCAAGGTTACATCCAGCCTCTCAAGTCCGTGGAAGTGATAGGCATCGCGATACGCCGGTGTGGCCGCCAGCCGGAGTTTGGGAAAACGCTGGAACAGGATGGGGAGCGCCACTTCCATTTCGAGCCGCGCCAGCGGCGCGCCGATGCAGAAGTGGATGCCCGCGCCAAAGCTGACATTGCTGGACGCATTCGCCCGTGACGCGATGAAGCGGTCCGGTTCGGGAAAGCGCTCGGGGTCGCGATTCACGGCGCCGAGGAGAAGTCCCACCACCTCGCCCTTGCGCAACGTGAGGCCGTTCCATTCCAGGTCTTCCAGCGCATAGCGCGTGAACATGTGAAGCGGCGCATCGAAGCGCATGATCTCCTCCACATGCCCTTCGCCAATGTCGTCGCGCGCGCCCTGTTCGATGAGCGCCTTGATGCCGTTGCCCAGGGCATGGACGGTGGCTTCGTGCCCAGCATTGAGCATCAGGATCGCCGTCGTCACCAGCTCGTCCTCCGAAAGACGGCCCTGTTCGCTCTCGGCGCGGATCAACTCCATCAGCAGGCTGTCGCCACCCTTGCCACGGCGCTCGCGGATGAGATCGCGCATCCAGGATGAGAAGGCGAGCGTTGCCGCAACCGCCTTGTCCTCGATCGCCCGGTCGCGGCGGGCCTGGTACATCGCCACCATGTCGTGCGACCAGGCGAGGAACTGGTCGCCCATCCCGACGGGCGCACCCAGCAGATCGCAGATCACCCCCACGGGAATGGGAATGGCGTAGGCACTCAGCAGGTCAGCCTCAGACGCGCCTTCAAGTTTGTCCGCCAAGCGGTTGCAAAGATTCGCGATTTCCGGCCGCAAGCGCTCAACCTGGCGGGACAGGAAGGCGCGGCTCACAAGCCCGCGCAGGCGCGTGTGCACAGGTGGTTCCAGTTCCAGCAGCGAGTGCTGCTCGAAGGCGTAGAAGGGTTTGAGATGCCCGGGCGTTTCCGGCCAGCCGAGTTCCTCGCGTGTCGCCACATGCAGGATCTGCCGGCCGAAGCGCCGGTCGCGCAGCAGGCCGTTCACATCCGCATAGGATGCGCAGCACCAGTGGCCGTATTGCTCCCACTTGAACACCGGCGTTTGCGCGCGGATGGCGTGATAGGCAGGATAGGGATCCTGCACGAATTGCGTGTCGCGCGGATCAAGGTCGACGGAACGGGTGTTGGTATTGATCTTCATGATGGGCTAGGTGTTCACCTTCGTTTTTGAACTCCTAGCAGTTCGTCACCCCGGCGTCAGGAGGGGGCCAGACTTTCAGTACCATCGATGATGAAAGACTGGATGCCTCCTGTCGCTGGCCTGACGGCGTTTCCGGAACAGCATGCAGCACCACAGGCCCGCCGAATTCATTGCCCTCGTCGCATTGCTCACCGCCATGGTGGCCATGTCGATTGACACCATGCTGCCGGCGATCGGCCTGATGGCGCAGGAACTGGGTGCGGCCAATCCGAACGACCGTCAGCTGATCGTGCTCGGCTTCTTTGCGGGGTTGATGTTCGGCACGCTGATCTTCGGACCCATCTCGGATTCAGTAGGCCGCAAGCCCACGATCTATGGCGGCATTGGCCTGTTCATCGTGGGATGCCTCATCTGCATGTTCGCCACCAATTTCCCCATGCTGATCGCGGGCCGCATGCTGCAGGGTTTCGGCGCCGCAAGCCCCCGCGTCTGTTCCATGGCCATGGTGCGCGACGGTGCGGGCGGCGCGGCCATGGCCCGCATCATGTCCTTTGTCATGTCGGTGTTCATGCTGGTGCCGATTCTCGCACCCAGCATCGGGCAGCTTGTGCTGTTCCTGACCACCTGGCGGATGATCTTCGCAGGCTTCATCCTCATGGCGGTGCTGGCCGGGCTGTGGCTGGCCCTGCGCCAGGAGGAAACGCTGGAACCGGAAAACCGGCATGCCTTTTCCGCCGCAAGCCTGATCGCCAGCGCAGGCGAAGTGATCCGCAACCGCGTGTCGCTGGGCAACACCCTGGCCGTGGGATTTGTTTTTGCGGCCTTCACGGCCTACCTCGGCACCTCGCAGCAGATCTTTGCGGAACAATACGGGCAGGGGCCCTATTTCGCCCTGTGGTTCGGCGGCCTTGCCGTGGCAATTGCCATTGCCATGATCGTCAACGGCCGCCTGGTGATGCGGCTGGGCATGCGCCTGCTGGCGAAATACGCCTTGTGGGGCTTCATCGCCACCTGGGCCGTGATGTCCGCCATCACAATTGCAAGCGGCGGCCATCCCCCGCTCGCGGCGGTGGGCGTGCTGTTCTTCCTGTCCTTCTTCTGCAGCGGCATGCTGTTCGGCAACTTCAACGCCATGGCCATGGAACCCATGGGCCATATTGCCGGCATGGCCGCCGCGGTGACGGGGGCGCTCTCCTCGCTCATCGGCGTGGCCTTCGGGGCGCTGGCCGGACGCTTCTATGACGGAACCATGTATCCCCTCTCCTTTGCCTTCCTCATCTTCGGTCTTGCGACGCTGGTCTTTGCCGAATGGGCGGCCAGCGCGGCAAAACGCGCAGGGCACGGCATGGGGGCTCAAAAAACTGGCGCTTGATCAGACGCCTTGCCCTTCGATATTGAGGACGCATGGCAAAGGGTTACTCGGTTTTTTCGCTTCTCCGGCACGCATTGAAACCGGATTCCCCCTGGCCGATGGCCTGGGAAAAGCCCACACCGCGCTCGTCCTATGACGTGGTGATCATCGGCGGCGGCGGCCATGGCCTTGCCACGGCCTACTACCTCGCCAAGAACCACGGCATCACCAACGTGGCCGTTCTGGAGCGGAGCTACATCGGGTCCGGCAACGTGGGCCGCAACACCACCCTCATCCGTTCCAACTACGTGATCGACGGCAACACCCAGTTCTTCGAGCATTCGATGAAGCTGTGGGAGGGCCTGAGCCACGACCTCAACTACAATTGCATGGTTTCGCAGCGCGGCCAGATCGTGCTCGCCGTGTCGCCGGTGCAGATGGACGTCTTCGCCCGCCGCGGCAACATCATGCGCCTCAACGGCATCGATGCCGAGCTGCTGGACCGTGGCGAGGTGCAGAAGCTCTTGCCCTATCTCGACTATTCCAAGGATGCGCGTTTCCCCATCTGGGGCGCCATCCACCAGGCCCGCGCCGGTACCGTTCGCCACGACGCCGTGGCCTGGGGCTATGCCCGCGCCGCCTCGCAACTGGGCGTGCATGTCATCGAGAACTGCGAAGTGACGGGCATGGTGATCGACAATGGCCGCATCACCGGCGTGGAGACCACGCAAGGCCGCATCAATGCCGGCAAGGTGGGGATCGCGGTTGCGGGCCACACCTCGGAGGTGGCGCGCATGGCGGGCCTCAAGCTGCCGGTGGAAAGTCACATCCTGCAGGCCTTCGTCACCGAGACTGTGAAGCCCATCGTTCATCATGTCGTCTCGTGGGGCGCGGAACTCTTCTATCTCTCGCAATCCGACAAGGGCGGCCTCGTTTTCGGCGGCCACATCGACGGCTTCAACACCTATACGCAGCGCGGACAGCTGTTCAAGATCCAGGACGTGATGCAGTGCGCGGTGTCGCTCATGCCCTTCATGTCGCGCATGCGGCTGCTGCGCCACTGGGGCGGCATCCAGGACATGACGCCGGATGGCTCGCCCTTCATCTGCCGCACGCCGGTGCGCGATCTCTATCTCAACGGCGGCTGGTGCTACCAGGGTTTCAAGGCCACGCCGGCCTCCGGCTGGACCTTCGCCCACACCATCGCCAACGACAGCGAACACGACCTCAACCGTTGCTACAGCCTCGACCGCTTCGAAAAGGGTCGCGAGATGGACGACTACGGCATCGGCAACTGGACATACAAGCAATGAGGACCCGGCAATGAGAATCCCCTGTCCCCATTGCGGAGACCGCGATGTTTCCGAGTTCCGCTACGGCGGCGATGCCGCCCGCGTGCGGCCTGCCCATGGCACGGGCGACCTGAAGGCGTGGCACGACTACACCTTCACCTTCGACAACCCGAAAGGTCCGCACACGGAGCATTGGCAACATGTGCTGGGCTGCCGCCAGTGGTTCAAGCTGAAGCGCAACACCGCCACCAACGTCATCGACGGAGTGGTGGAATGACCGCCTTCACGCGCCTCGGCAAGGGCGGCCGCATCGATCGCAGCCGCACGCTCGCCTTCACCTATGACGGGCAGCGCCTGTTTGGCCATGCCGGCGACACGCTCGCCTCCGCCTTGCTCGCCAACGGCAGGCTGCTGGTGGGACGCAGCTTCAAGTATCACCGCCCGCGCGGCTTCATGTCGGCGGGCGTGGAGGAGGCCAACGGCCTCTTCACCGTGGGCGAGGGCAACCGCGCCGAACCCAATATCGCCGGCACCATGGTGCCGCTGGAGGAGGGGCTTGTCGCTCGGAGCCAGAATGCCTGGCCGTCCCCCGCCTTCGACCTCATGGCCGTGAACAGCCTCGCGGCACCGCTGTTCGGCACGGGCTTCTACTACAAGACCTTCATGGGACCGTTCAAAAAGTCCTGGATGTTCTATGAGCCCTTCATCCGCAAGGCGGCGGGCATGGGCAAGGCGGATAGCGCAAAGGACGGCGCCCGTCATGACGTGGAATATAGTTTTTGCGACGTGCTGGTCGTGGGCGCAGGCCCCGCCGGATTGACGGCAGCCCTGGCCGCAGGTCGCGCCGGCGCCAAGGTCCTCGTCGCCGAGCAGGATAGCGACCTCGGCGGCAGCCTCCTCTCGGAATCAAGCGATGCGCTGGAACGCTGGCGCACGGGAACCCTAGCGGAATTGCAGGCCCTGCCAAACGTGACGCTGTTCACGCGCACCACGGCGCAAGGCATTTACGATGGCAACCAGGTGACGCTGGCGCAGCTCCTGCCGACGGGCCAGCTGCTCCATGTCATCCGTGCACAGACGATCATCATGGCAACGGGTGCGCTGGAGCGGCCGCTCGTTTTCACCAACAACGACCGCCCCGGCGTGATGCTGGCTTCGGCGCTGCGCACCTACCTGAACCGCTACGCGCTGGCCCCCGCCGCCCGCGCCGTGATCGCCACCAACAACGACACCGCCTACGCCACGGCCTTCGCCTTGGCCGAAGCAGGCGTAGCCGTGACCATCGCGGAGGAACGCTCGGCGCCTGCGGGCGACCTGCTGGCGCAGGCCGCAGCCCTGGGCATCGCCATCTTCCCCAACGCCGGAATTGCCGATGTGACGGGCGACAAGCAATTGCGCGCTGTGCGCCTGAAGGGCCGCCACAGTGTCACCATTGATTGCGACATTCTCGCCATGTCGGGCGGCTGGAACCCGGCCGTGCATCTCACCTCCCACGGCGGCATCAAGCCGAAATACGATGCGGCGATTGCGGCCTTCGTGCCGGGCGGCTTTGCCGAAGGCCAGTTCGGTGCAGGCTCCATGCTCGGCCACTTCGGCCTGCATGCCGCCGTGCGCGATGGCGAAGCGGCAGCGCGTGCCGCCCTTGCCCGCTGCGCAATCAGCAAGGTGCCGGCACCCGTCGAACCTCCCGCCGTGCGCGACGACCGCCCCTATGGCATCGCCACCGCGGCCGATCCCTTCGATGTCACGCTTCCGGCCAAGGCCTTCGTTGATTTCCAGCATGACGTGACGGCCAAGGACATCAAGGTCGCGCACCAGGAGGGTTTCCAGTCGGTCGAACATCTCAAGCGCTACACGACGCTGGGCATGGCGACGGACCAGGGCAAGACCTCCAACGTGAACGCCCTTGCCATGATGGCGGCGCTGCGCGGGCTGACACCGGAACAGGCGGGCACCACCACCTTCCGCCCGCCCTACACGCCGCTCACCGTCGGCGCCCTCGCGGGCCGCAGCGT
>CALMLK010000409.1 GCA_937868035.1 uncultured Alphaproteobacteria bacterium | reverse complement strand
CGGGAAGCTTTTGTGCCGGTGGCGGGGCAATCGTCCACGTCGCGGCGGCCATCGCTCGCCGTGCTGCCCTTCGACAACATGTCGGCTGATCCCGATCAGGTGCATTTCGCCGATGGCGTGGTGGAGGAACTGACCTCCACCCTGTCGCGGGTTGGCGATTTTCTCGTGATCGCGCGCAACTCCGCCTTTGCCTACAAGGGCACCAACACGGATGTGCGCCGCATCGGGCAGGAACTGGGCGTGCGCTACGTGCTCGAAGGCAGCGTGCGCCGCGCGGGCGAACGGGTGCGCATCACGGCCCAGCTCATCGAGGCCGATACGGGCACGCATATCTGGGCGGGCAAGGAAGAGGGCACCACGGCCGACCTCTTCGACCTGCAGGATCGCATCGCCGAAATGGTGGCGGGTGCTGTCTACCCTTCCGTGCGGCGGGCGGAGATCGAGCGGGCGCGTAAGAAACGCCCCGATAGCCTTGAGGCCTATGATCTCGTCATGCGCGCCTTGCCGCATCTCTGGGCTCACCGCATGCATGAGAATCCGGAGGCCATCGCGCTTCTCGGCAAGGCGCTGGAACATGATCCGCAGTATGGCCTGGCCGCAGCGCTCTGTGCGTGGGCCCATGCCCAGCAGGTTGCCTATCAATGGACCGAGGATAACGCGGGCGAACGCCGCAAGGGGCTGGCGCTTCTGGAGCGTGCGGCCGCCGCCGTGCAGGATGACGCCACCGGCCTCACGGCGCTGGGCACGGCAGTCATGCTGCTGGAAGGCAATCCGGCCCGTGCCCTCAGCTTCGTGGACCGCGCGTTGAAGCTCGACCAGAACCATGCCTGGGCGTGGATGCGGCGCGGTTTTGGCCTTGTCTACTTGGGTGAACCAGACAAGGCGCTCGCGGCCTTCGCCCGGGCCGAACGCCTGTCACCGCTTGATCCCTTCGCGTTCAACATGCGAGTCGGCATTGGACTCGCACACTTTTCGTTGGGCGATCTGGCGGAGGCTGCGCGGCATGCGCAGATGGTGCTGGACGAGCGGCCGGGTTTGTCGTGGCCGCTCCGGGACCTCGCCGTCTACAAGGCCCATGCAGGGGATGTGGAGACCGCGCGCAAGGCGCTTGCGGCCTTCGCGGACGGGCGTCCCGCCATGAGTGTCTCCAGCGTCCGCGACAGTCTCAGGTTCATGGCCGGACCGTTGCTGGACAGATATCTGGAAGGCTTGCGCCTGTCCGGCCTGCCGGAAGAGATCTGACCGCCCGGCCACGGGACCAGGCCGGAAGCGCTCAGGCCCTGTCGTGGGCGTGATTGTAGAATGCCTTCATCACGATCTGCCACTGTCCACCGTCCCTGATCAGCGTCAGATAATCGGTCCATGTCGTGCCAAAGCATTCATCCGTCACCTTGACGATTGCAGTGTCACCGGTGACATCAATCATCGCCGGACGGGATGGTGTGGCCTCGCTCAGTCCTCCAGCACCGCCTCGCCTTCGACTTCGCACAGGATCGCAGGCGAGGCCAGGCCTGCGACCTGCACGTAGGTTGAGGCGCTGGCATGGCCGTCCATCGCTTCATCGCGCAGGCGGCGCGACAGGGCGATCACCCCGGGCGCCGTCACGTAGATCACTGACTTGACCAGGTGGCGCTTCTCGAAACCTGCTGCCTTCATCACCGCGAACAGGTTCACCCAGCATTGCCGCAGTTGCGCCTCCATGCCATCCAGCAGCGTCCCGTCCGCCGTCATGCCGATCTGGCCGGAGATCACGAGGCGCCGGGCGTTGGCGGAATGCGCCACGGCTTGCACATAGGCGGAGGCCGGTTGCGGCACGGTGCCGGGGTTCAGGCGTTCGATCATGGAAATCCCTTTCGTGAAATGCGGCTCAGGATTTTCACCCCTGTCCGGCGTGCGAATTCGACTATATTGCCCACGGAGATTCCCATGAGCAACGTCCTTGCCAGCCTTGCCGACGAACTCGATGCCATCCGCGCCCAATCCTTGTGGAAAACGGAGCGGGAAATCCTCTCGCCGCAATCATCGCACATCACCGTGGCGGGCGGGCGCAAGGTTCTCAACTTCTGCGCCAACAACTATCTGGGCCTCGCCGACCATGCGGAAGTCGTGGCAGCGGCCCGTGCGGCGCTGGAGAGCCATGGCTTCGGCATGGCCTCGGTGCGCTTCATCTGTGGCACCGCCGACATTCACCGGCACCTGGAACAGCGCATCGCCAGTTACGTCGCCATGGACGATGCCATTCTCTTTGCCGCCTGCTTCGATGCCAATGGCGCGGTGTTCGAGCCGCTCTTCGGCGAAGAGGATGCCATCATCTCGGATTCTCTCAACCACGCCTCCATCATCGATGGCGTACGGCTCTCCAAGGCCAAGCGCTTCCGTTTCGCCAATGGTGACATGAATGACCTCGAAACCCAGTTGCAGGCCGCCAAGGCCGCGAACGCGCGGCGCATCGTCATCGTCACCGATGGCGTGTTCTCCATGGATGGCTATTTCGCCGACCTGAAAAGCATCCGCGCGCTCGCTGACCGTCATGATGCGCTGGTGATGGTGGATGATTGCCACGCCACGGGATTCGTGGGGCCGCAGGGGCGCGGCACCCCGGCGCGGGCGGGCGTGAAGGTGGATATTCTCACCGGCACCTTCGGCAAAGCGCTGGGCGGTGCGGCGGGGGGGTACATCGCGGCGGCGCGACCGATCATCGACCTGATGCGGCAGCGGGCGCGGCCCTATCTCTTTTCCAATGCCCTGCCACCCGCCATCGTCGGAGGCAGCCATGCGGCCATTGATCTGGCGGAGAAGGGTGATGATCTCCGGGCGCGGCTTGCAGCCAACGCCATACGCTTCCGGGCCGGACTGGCGAAAGCGGGTTTCGACCTGCTCCCCGGCGAACATCCGATCATTCCGGTGATGCTGGGGGAAGCGAAGCGGGCGCAGGAGATGGCCGCGGCTCTCTACGAGGAGGGCGTCTACGTCACCGGCTTCTTCTATCCCGTGGTGCCGCAGGGCAGGGCGCGCATCCGCACGCAAATGTCCGCCGCCCATGCCACGCAAGACATCGACGCCGCCATTGCCGCCTTCACGCGGGTGGGGCGCACATTGAAGGTGATTTCATGAAAGCACTGGTGAAAGCCGCGCCCGAAGAAGGCCTCGCCTTGCGCGACGAGCCGGTACCGAAGATCGGCGCCGACGACATCCTCATCAAGGTGGCGAAGACGGGCATCTGCGGCACGGACCTGCACATCTGGAAATGGGACGAGTGGGCGCAAAAGACGATCCCCGTGCCCATGGTGGTGGGCCACGAGTTTGCGGGAACGGTTGTCGAGGTTGGCAGCCATGTGCGCACCGTCAAGGTGGGCGATCGTGTGTCGGGCGAGGGCCACCTCATCGGCCTCAAGAGCCGCATGGCACGCGCCGGGCACTTCCATCTCGATCCGGAAACGAAGGGCATCGGCGTCAACGTGCCGGGTGCCTTTGCGGAATATCTGAAGCTGCCCGCCTTCAACGCCATCCACCTGCCGCCCGAGGTGGATGACGAGATCGGCGCCATCCTCGATCCGCTCGGTAACGCCGTGCACACGGCCCTGTCCTTCGACCTCATCGGCGAGGATGTGCTGATCACCGGCGCCGGCCCCATCGGCATCATGGCAGCGAGCGTCTGCCGTCACGTGGGCGCGCGCCATGTGGTCATCACCGACGTGAACGACTACCGGCTCGAGCTGTGCAACCAGGTCAACGACGCCGTCACCGTGAATGTGGGCCGCGAGGACCTGCGCGATGTGATGCGCCGCCTCGGCATGCAGGAGGGTTTCGACATCGGTCTGGAAATGTCGGGCGCACCCAATGCCTTCGACCAGATGGTCGATCACATGATCATGGGCGGCAAGATCGCCATCCTCGGCATTCCCTCGAAGCCCACGCCGGTGGATTGGAACCGTATCATTTTCAAGTCACTCACGCTCAAGGGTATCTACGGGCGCGAGATGTTCGAGACCTGGTACAAGATGATCGCCATGCTGCAATCCGGCCTCGACGTGCGCAAGGTCATCACCCACCGCTTCAAGGCCGCAGACTACGCCCAAGGCTTCGCCCTGATGAAACAAGGCGCCAGCGGCAAGGTGGTGTTGGACTGGGAGTGAGCGTTTTCCGCCTGTCCGAAATTTGCCGTCCTGGCTCATGCGTGTGGGTCGTGTGCCTTGGACTTTCGGCCGGGGAAAGCTGACTTCGGGGCAAACAGCCGTTGTCCACATGCGTGGAGGCTGACGATGTTGCAGGTGATGACCGGCAGACGCGCCTAGCACCCCACGCCGTCGTTCAGCCGCATCATGCCTTTCACCAGGCGGTAGCCGAGCCAGAGCAGGAACAGCACATAGAGCGGCCAGGTGATGATGATGCCGATGCCGAAGGTGATGACGGTGAAGGCGAGCAGCAGCACCGCCACGACCAGGGCGATCGTCATCACGCGGGCGATGTTGGAGAGATGGCTGGCGTAGATCGTGCCTGCCGCATCGTCGCGCCGGGAGCGGGCGAGGAAGATGACGGCGATGCAGCCGATCAGCAACAGTGTGCCGGAGAACTCGCCCAGCGTTGCCAGGGCGATGACGCCGGATACTGCGTACAGCACCCAACTCAGGGCGAGGTAGCCATCCGGGCTGCGGTCAAATGTTTTCGACAGGTCTGGTGAAGCCATGGCGTGTCTCTCCTCAAAAAATCAGTGGAAAACTAACAGATGCAATCCCGGCGGTCATCCCGGGTTGAGGTGCGCGAATTGCGGTTGTTTTCCAGTCGTCGCTGCGGTGGCACTTTCCGATGGTGCCAATGCGGCCGCAGCGACCATGCCAGTGGAGGTTGCGTCTTCGGAACCGGAGGGTTATGCGGATTGTAGTCCCCGCTGGGGGAATCGGGGATGGAACGTGAAGGAACGCATACCACACAAGGAAAACAAGGGAATCACCGTGGTGGCAAAGCCCGCTACGAAGGTGCTTGTCTTCCTCCTGGCCGTTCTGGTGATGACCTTGGTCATGGTGATTGTGAATCACGTGATGGCCGGCGTGTGATCCATCGCCACGCAATCTAAAAGTGTTTCATTTGACGAAACACCCTTTTTGCGTGTAATTCAGGAATCACATCAACCGGCCCGCGGCGGGCCAGGTTTGGAAGTGAATGGACGACAGCATGACTCGCGCGCGTACGGAAAACAAAGGCCTGACCATCGTGGCAAAGCCCGGGTTTCAGGTTGCGGTCTTTCTCATGGCTGTGGCGGCCACCGCGCTGGTGCTGGTGGTGGTCAATCTGCTGATCGCGGGAGACGTCTGAGCGGCGTCAGTTGCCGTCGATCTGCTTGCCCATGATGGCGATGGCCTGCTGATAGACGGTCGCG
>CALMLK010000408.1 GCA_937868035.1 uncultured Alphaproteobacteria bacterium | reverse complement strand
TAGGAATCAGGGAAGTCGCCGAAGAACAGCACGCCATTGGTGACGGCCCACAGCAGCGCGGTGTACTCGAACGGCGCGACAAAATTTGCCTCGGCATTGCGGTAGGCAAGAATGAAACCCGCTGAAGCAAGCGCACTCAGCACGCCCATGATGATGAGCAGCACGAACTGTTCCGCATCCGGCCACACCCAGGGCCGCAGCAGGAAGGCCAATGACTTGTCTTCAATCGCCATGCCCGAAAAGGCGGGCGCGATGAGGCCGATCAAACAGGCGACGGCAAAATAGGTGACGTTCTGCCAATTGGCGATGACAGCGGATTCAACGCGCAAGGACAGATGACGCCCGATCATCTGGCCGATCGCATACCCTACGGCCGACCAGAGGGCGTAGATCGCAGCAGGCTGGAAGGCATCCGATCCTGGCCGCACCATGATGAGAACGCCCGCAAATCCGATGGTGATGGCAAACCAGCGGTAACGTGGAACCTTCTCTCCCAGCGTCCATCCCGCAAGCGCCGCCACCACAAACGGCATGGTGAAATAGATCGAGACAGATGTGGCGAGCGGCAGTGCCGCAATCGACAACACGAAGCCGAAATAGGCCGTGCACAGAATGATCGAGCGCAGGAACAGTAACGGCAGCATGCGCGCCGGGAACAGATTTGAGGCCGCACCGGTCCACAGCAGCCACCCGAACAGCAGCGGCAGCGACGCCACGGTCCGGAAGATCACCGCCTCATAGGCCGGCAGGTCGTGGCTCACACCCTTGACGATGGCGTCCTGCGCCGAAGCAAGCCCCACCGAGCCCACCGCGAAGAGGGCGGCTTTCAACCGGCTTTGCACCACGGACGCGACAGCCATGGTTCAGCCGATCGCGCGGATGGTATCGGCGAGCAGCTTGATTCCCGGCTCGATCTTTTTCTCGTCGATGGAGGAGAATGCGAGCCGGAAATAATTGAGCGGCGGTTTCGGACCGCCAAAGGTGATGCGGCCCGGCTCGATGAAGATGCTCTTTGCCAGCGCTGCCTTGTAGAGTTCGCCACTGTCGAGCTTCGCAGGCCCCTTCACCCAATAGGCCGTGCCGCCGAAGGACGGGTTTCGCGACGCATTGGGCAGATGGTCGGCGAGTGCCTTGCCCATGATCTCCCAGCGGGCACGGTAGGATTTGTGCAGGCGGCGGATGAGGGTGTCGTGATGGCCGAGCGAGAGGAACAAGGCCGCGGCCCGCTGGTTGTTATTGGGCGCATGGCGCACCATGAGCCGGCGCAGCGCCCGCGCTTCCGAAATCAGTTCGCGCGGCCCCACCATGAAACCGAGCCGCAAGCCGGGGAACAAGGTCTTGGACAGCGAGCCAACGTAGATCACGCGGCCATCGTCATCGAGCGACTTCAGCGCGGGGCAGGGCTCGTTCACATAGTTGGTCTCGAACTCGTAGTCGTCCTCGATGATGAGAAAATCCTGCTCCTGCGCTTTCTTGAGCAGCGCCAGCCGCCGCTCCAGCGGCATGGTGACGGTCGTGGGGAACTGGTGGCTTGGCGTGGTGAAGACGAGGTCAAGCCCATCCAGCGCCTGATTGATGACTAGCCCCTGTTCATCGACGGGCAGCAGCTTCACGTTGTCCGAGCGCAGCCGGAACATGTTGCGCGCGTCGGTATAGCCAGGGTCTTCCATGCCGACCTTGCTGGCGCGGTCCACCAGCAGGCTGGACAGGAGGAAGAGGGCATTCTGCGCGCCGAGCGTGATGAGAATCTCATCGTCACTCGCCATGATGCCCCGGCGCGGCAGAATGCGCCGGCGGATCTGTTCCACCAGAAGCGGATCATCATGTTCCCATGAGTCGTTGGTCCACGCGCCCAGCCATTTCTTGCCCAGCGCCTGGCGTGTGCACTCCCGCCATTCCGCCAGCGGAAACAGCGTGTGGTCCACCTGGCCATAGATGAAGGGGTAGGTATAGTCCTGCCAGTTCAGCGGCTTCGACTGGTTTTCCTGCATCGAGGGCCGCGTCTTGAACTGGCGCGTCACATCGGCACCCGCCCCGCTGCGCGCTCGCGTGATCACCGGTCGCACCGAGGTTGCCGTATCCTCCAGCGCCTTGTCGGCGACGTAATAGCCCGAGCGTTCCCGCGCCACGAGATAGCCGTCGTCGAGCAGGCCCTGGTAGGCCAGCACGACAGTGTTCCGTGATACGCCGAGCGACTTCGCCATCTTGCGGGTGGAGGGAATGGGTTCAGACTGGTCCAGCTTGCGGTCCAGGATGGCGGAGACAAGAGCTTCGCGGATTTGCGCCTGAAGACTGGAAAATTCGTTTCTCTTCAGGTGGATAAGCCAGTCGCGCAAGATGATTGGTTCCGTTGTTGGTGCTGTCTGGCCCTATCATAGGGCCAATTTGCACCATAAATCCAGTCGTGAGGATTTCTGGCCCATGCGTGATTTCTTCTGGCATGTAAGCTGACATCGAACAGGGACATCATGAGCCAGCCAAAGATCAACACCCAGATCAAGACGTGGGACGAGATCAAGACGACGACTTGCTACATGTGCGCCTGCCGCTGTGGCATCAAGGTGTACCTGAAGGATGGCAGTGTCACCTACATCGAGGGCAATCGCGATCATCCCGTCAACAAGGGCGTGATTTGCGGCAAGGGTGCGGCTGGCATCATGCAGCACACGTCGCCGTCGCGCCTCTCGAAGCCGCTGATCCGCGTGGGTCCGCGCGGCTCCGGCGAGTTTCGCGAAATCGAATGGGAAGAGGCCTTGCGCACGGCCACGCTGTGGCTCTCGGAGGTGCGCAACACCGATCCAAAGAAGCTGGCCTTCTTCACCGGGCGCGACCAGTCGCAGGCCCTCACCGGCTGGTGGGCCTCGCAGTTCGGCACGCCGAATTATGCCGCACACGGAGGATTTTGCTCCGTCAACATGGCCGCCGCCGGGCTTTACACCTATGGCGGCAGCTTCTGGGAATTCGGCGAACCCGACTGGAACCATTCCAAGTACTTCATGCTGTTCGGCGTGGCGGAAGACCATGCGTCGAATCCCATCAAGGCGGGGCTCGGCAAGCTGAAGAAGCGCGGCGCCAAGATCGTCGCGATCAATCCCGTGAAGACCGGATACTCGGCCATTGCCGATGAATGGATCGGCATCAAGCCCGGCACGGATGGCCTGTTTGCCGGCGCGCTCATCCACGTGCTGCTGGAGGCGCAGCGGATCGACGGCGAATATCTCCTGCGCTTCACCAATGCGCCCTGGCTGGTGATTGAAAATCCGGGTGGCGCGGATGACGGACTTCTGCTGCGCAACGCCGCCGGCACCGCGCTGGTCTTCGATCCGCAGACGCAATCGACCAAGGTTGCCGGAACCTACGGCATCAACCCGCCGCTGATGGGCCGCTTCACCCTCGCCGATGGCCGCAAGGTGGTGACGTCCTTCACGCTGATTGCCGAGCGCTTCCTTTCGCCGGACTATGCGCCGGAGAAGGTGGAGGCAGCCTGCGGCGTGCCGGCAGCCACCATCCGGCGCATTGCCGCTGAGTTGGCCCACACGGCCTTCGAGGAGGCCATCGAGCTTGATATTCCGTGGACGGATTATCTGGGGCGGCAATATGAGAAGACGCGGGGCCGCCCCGTCGCCTTCCACGCCATGCGCGGCATCTCCGCCCATTCCAACGGATTCCACACCTGCCGCACCATTCACCTCTTGCAGATCATGCTGGGCACCATCGATTGCCCCGGCGGCACACGCTACAAGCCGCCGTTCCCCAAGCCCATTCCACCGGGCGTGAAGCCTGCGGGAAAGCCGGGGCAGGTGAAGCCGCTCACCCCGCTGCCCGGACCGCCTCTTGGGTTCGTGACATCGCCGGACGACCTGCTCGTCGATGAATTCGGCAAGCCCCAGCGCATCGACAAGGCCTATTCCTGGGATGCCCCCATCGCCGCCCACGGCATGATGCACATGGTCATCAACAACGCCGCCAAGGGCGATCCTTATCCGGTGGACGTGCTGTTCATGTACATGGCCAACATGAGCTGGAATTCGGCCATGAACGTGCCGGACACCATGGCCGCACTCACCGCCAAGCGCGATGACGGCGAGTACGTCATTCCCCGCATCATCTATTCCGATGCCTACGCCTCCGAGATGGTGCACTACGCTGACCTGATCCTGCCGGACACGACCTATCTGGAACGCTGGGACTGCATTTCGCTGCTGGACCGTCCCGTGTCCGAGCCCGACGGGCCAGCCGATTCAATCCGCCAGCCCGTCGTTGCGCCAGACCGCGATGTGCGTCCCTTCCAGGATGTGCTGCTCGATCTCGGCGCGCGCCTTGGTCTTCCCGCCATGGTGACGGCGGATGGCAACGCGCGTTATCCCGGCGGCTATTCCGACTATCTCGTGAACCACGAACGTGCGCCAGGCCTTGGCCCGCTCGCCGGTTTCCGCGGACCCGAAGGCCGCATGTCGGGCAGGGGCCCCGTCAATCCGGGGCAGCTGGAGAAATACATCGCCAACGGCTGCCACTGGTTCCAGGAAATTCCGGATCGCGCGAAATACTACAAGCACGTGAACTGGGACTATCTCGACTGGGCGACCTTCATGGGCTTCCTGGCACGGCCCGAACCCATCATCCACCAGCTTTATTCGGAACCCTTGCAGAAGTTCCGCCTCGCCGCGCGTGGCTTTGGCGCGGTGACGCCGCCAGCTGAGCACCGCAGCCGCATCGAAACCTATTTCGATCCCATCCCCTTCTGGTATGCGCCGTTCGAAGGCGAGCAGGTGAGCGGCGATGAGTTTCCCATGCACGCCATCACGCAGCGGCCCATGGCCATGTATCACGCATGGGGATCGCAGAACACCTGGCTCCGCCAGATCCTCGGCCGCAACTGGCTCTACATGCACCGCAAGCGCGCCGCGAAACTCGGCATCAGCGATGGCGATTGGGTCACGGTGACGTCGCATCACGGCCAGATCAAGTGCCAGGCGAAGTTGATGGACGGCCAGAACGAGGACACGGTGTGGACGTGGAATGCCATCGGCAAACGCAGCGGCACCTGGGGCCTCGATGCCAATGCGCCAGAATCCAAAAAAGGATTCCTGCTCAACCACTTGATCGGCGATCTTCTTCCGGAACGCGAAGGTGGCTACCGCTATTCCAACAGCGACCCCGTGACCGGGCAGGCGGCCTGGTATGACCTGAAGGTGCGCGTGGAAAAAGCCAAAGACCAGAGCCCCGAAAGCGCACCGCAGTTTGCCGTGCTGAAGGATGTGGGGGTGAAGGCATGACCTCGCTTCCCGCCGCCACGCAGAAGAAGCTCGGCCTCGTGATTGACCTCGACATTTGCGTCGGGTGTCAGGCCTGTGCCACGTCGTGCAAGGAATGGAACACGCAAGGTGTGTCCGCGCCGCTCTCTGACGCGAAGCCGCGCAGCGATGAACCGATGGGCACATGGCTCAACCGCATTCACGGCTATGAGGTGCAGGAGGCTGGCCGCGACGATTCCCGCGTTGTGCACTTCCCGCGCTCCTGCCTCCATTGCGAGACACCGGCCTGCGTGACCGTGTGCCCGACAGGAGCCTCCTACAAGCGCGCCGAGGATGGCATCGTTCTCGTCAACCCGGAGACCTGCATCGGCTGCAAGCTCTGCTCCTGGGCCTGCCCCTATGGCGCGCGCGAATATGACTATCCCACCGGCGTGATGAAGAAATGCACGCTCTGCGTCGACCGCATCTACAATGAGAATTTCGTGGAGGAAGACCGGGTGCCCGCCTGCGTCAAGGCCTGCCCCACGGGCGCGCGCAGCTTCGGTGATCTGGGCGATGCAAATTCCGCCGTCTCGCAACTGGTGAAGCAGCGCGGCGGCTACGATCTCCTGCCCGACATGGGATACAAGCCGACCAACAAATACCTGCCACCGCGGGCGCGCCGCGATCAGGCCGTGGTCGATCCGTTGCCGAAACCCGATGGCTCTGCCATGGAGCGCCTTTTCGCTTGGGCGGACAAGCTGATGACCAGCGCCAAGGCGACGGCAGGTGTGAACGAAACAGACCTGTCCGACAGGCTGGAAGGCTGACACCCCATGAATCCCGCCTATTCCGTCATTCTCTTCACCACTGCCTCCGGTGCGGGCTACGGCCTTTTCGCGCTGCTGGGGCTTGTGGGCATCAACCACGGTCAAGCCTCGTCGCTGGCCTTCGGCGTCACGGCCATGTTCGTTTCGCTGGCACTGATCACCGTGGGCTTGCTCTCGTCGACGCTGCATCTCGGCCATCCTGAACGGGCCTGGCGGGCGCTGTCGCAATGGCGCTCGTCGTGGCTGTCGCGTGAAGGCGTCGCGGCGGTGCTGACCTATCCGGTGGCGCTGGCGTTCGGACTCATCTGGAGCGGCATCGTCGTGGCTCCGCAGTGGATCACGCCGCTCGCCCTCGCCAGCATGGTGATGAGTGCGGTGACTGTTCTCTGCACCGGGAAGATCTACGCCACGCTCAAGACCATTCCGCAATGGCATCACCCTCTCACGGTGCCGGTCTATTTTGCTTTTGCCGCAATGACCGGATGCGCGGTGCTGGCGGCGGTGGCCACGCCGTTCGGCCGCTTTCAGGTGTTTCAGGTCCTGCTCGCGATCGTGTTCCTGGCCATCGCTGGTGTGTTGAAAAGCCTGTATTGGCGCTCGATCGACACCGCGATCGCCCGCCATACCATCGCGGATGCAACGGGCCTTCGCGGCACCGTGAAGCAATGGGAACTGCCCCACACCAACATCAACTTCATCCAGAAGGAGATGGGTTATGTGGTGGCGCGCAAGCATGCGGAAACGCTGCGCAGTCTCGTCAAGATCGCCCTGGTGATTGCGGCCATCGCGGCGCTGCTGAGCTGGCTCATCACGCCCTGGCTGTCGCTGGTCCTTGCCGTGGCCGCACTCGCCGCTGCCACCGTCGAGCGCTGGCTGTTTTTTGCGGAAGCGACACACGTCGTGAATCTCTACTACGGACTCGACAAGGCCTGACCGCCACCTTTCTGCCTCAATTCGCGACAGGCCGTTAACGCCTTGTTAACCATGTTCAGCCCTAATCGCGCCCGCTGGGGTGCGTTGCGTAGAAGGGTTGTGTCTCGTGTCAGTCATTGCTTCGTCACGTATGTCGCTGCGTTTGCTGGGCCGTTCCTATCTGGCCTTCGTGCTTGCGCCCGAACCGCCACTCGACGAGTGGCTCGCTGAACTGGATCAGCGGCTCCTCCACCAGTCCTCATTCTTCTCCAACCGCCCGGTCATCCTCGACCTCGCGCCGCTCTCGCCGACCTTGGCGGAGACGGCGAAGGTCATTGCCGCGGTGGAGAGCCGGGGCCTGAGACTTGTCGCCGTTGAAGGCGTCAACGCCGATTGGGTGAGCCCGCGTCTGGCGCCTTTGCCGGGGACGCCCATGCCCTTCGGCATGTTCAATCCGAAAGACCACGATGCTCCCGCGCCTCCACCCCGGCAGCAACGCTATTCGGTGTCCGCGCGGCCCGATCCGCGTGAGCCCGCCAGTCTGCTGGTGGAGGAGCCGTTGCGTTCCGGCCAGTCGCTGATCTTCCCGCAAGGGGACGTCACGGTGATCGGCTCCGTTGCCTCGGGCGCGGAGATCGCGGCGGGTGGTTCGATCCACATCTACGGCGCTCTTCGCGGGCGCGCCTTCGCGGGGACCAGCGGCAACGCCCGTGCGCGCATCTTCTGCAACAGGTTCGACGCCGAATTGCTGGTGATCGACGGCCTCTACAAGACGGCAGACGACTTCGACCCGGCCTTGCGCGGCGAGCAGGTGCAGGCGCGCCTCGACCGCGACGTGCTGAGCGTCGAAGCCTTTCACTGATCAACTCCAGGAGTGGGAAACATGTCCAAAGTCATCGTCGTCACGTCCGGCAAGGGCGGCGTCGGAAAAACAACGTCAACAGCAGCGCTGGGCTCCGCACTGGCGCTCAGCGGCAAGTCGGTGGTGGTGGTCGATTTCGATGTCGGCCTGCGCAACCTCGATCTCATCATGGGGGCGGAGCGCCGCGTTGTTTATGATCTCATCAACGTCACGCAGAACCAGGCCAAACTTCACCAGGCCCTCATCCGCGACAAGCGCGTGGAAAATCTCTGGCTGCTGCCGGCATCGCAAACCCGCGACAAGGATGCGCTGAACGAAAAGGGCCTCGCCCGACTGATGAAGGAATTGCGCGCCCAGTTCGACTACATCATCTGCGACAGCCCCGCCGGCATCGAGCGGGGCGCGGTGCTTGCCATGCGCCATGCGGATGAAGCCGTGATCGTCACCAATCCGGAAGTCTCATCCGTGCGCGATTCCGACCGCATT
>CALMLK010000407.1 GCA_937868035.1 uncultured Alphaproteobacteria bacterium | reverse complement strand
TCGCATTTGCAGCGTTGCGTCTGATCCGGGGTTTTGACCTCTACGGTGCCGCCGCGTGGTTCCACGGGTTTTCCGCCGCGATCAAGAGCCTCGCCATCACCGCGACCATCGGGTTTGCGGGATGGTGGCTGTCGCCGCTGTTTCACCTCTCGCTGGGGCAGAACTGGGCACTGGGATTCGTGGTGTTGACGGGCCTCTATTTCGCCGCGTCGCGCCTCTTCACGCACATCTGGTCGCAGCCCTTTGCGCGCAGCGGTGGCCTCAAGCAACGCATCGCCATCGTGGGCGGCGGCAAGGCAGCCGAAGACGCCATCAACCTCATCGAACAGTCGCCGGGCCTCGATGCCGAGGTGGTCGGCTTGTTTGACGACCGCTTCGACAACCGCAGCCCGGAATCGATCCGCAAGCACCGCAAGCTCGGAAAGATCGGCGACCTTGCCGATTTCGCCCGCAGCAACCGCGTGGACCTCGTCATCGTCGCCATTCCCATGACAGCCGAGCAGCGCCTGCTGCAAATCCTGAAACGCCTGTGGGTGCTGCCGGTGGACATTCGCATCAGCGCCGCCGCGGCGGGACTGAAGCTGAGCCCGCGCGCCTATACCTATCTTGGCCAATTGCCGCTTCTCAACGTGTTCGAGCGTCCGCTGTCAGGATGGGATGCGTTCCTGAAGGGTGCCATGGACAAGGTGATCGCCTCGTTTGCCATCGTCGCCCTTGCGCCCGTCATGGCGGGCGTGGCGCTGGCCGTGAAGCTGGAGAGCAAGGGTCCGGTGATTTTCCGGCAGAAGCGTTTCGGCTTCAACAACGAGCTGGTGGAAGTGTTCAAGTTCCGCTCGATGTATACAGACATGTCCGATGCCCAGGCCGCGAAGCTGGTGACGAAGAACGATCCGCGCGTGACACGCGTGGGCCGCATCATCCGCAAGACATCGCTGGATGAGCTGCCGCAACTCTTCAACGTTCTCGCTGGCACACTTTCGCTGGTCGGTCCCCGCCCGCACGCCACGCAGGCCAAGGCGGCAGGCACCCTGTATGACGAGGTGGTCGATGGCTACTTCGCGCGCCACAAGGTGAAGCCCGGCATCACAGGCTGGGCCCAGGTTCGCGGCTGGCGCGGCGAGACGGATACAACGGAGAAACTTGAACAGCGCGTCAAGCACGACCTTGAATACATCGACCGTTGGTCGCTGGGCTTTGACCTCTATATCCTGGCAAAGACGCCGCTTGCGTTGTTGAAGTCGGAGAATGCGTACTAGGCCAATGGCGCGGGATGCAGCATCTGTTGCGTCCTGCCCCAAACCCGCTCACCACTCGCCTTTCCCCATTCCCATTTGGTGAAGTATTCAAAGAATGCTACCTTGAGTGAGTCCCGCCGCGGGGGTGGGCATCAATGGGAGACCACAATGGAAACACTTCTTCCGATCATCCTGCAGCTTGTTGCGGGTGCGGTGGGCGGCAACGTCGGCGGCGCTGCAATGAAGAACGCGAGCCTCGGCGGCCTCGGCAACACGATTGCCGGTGCACTTGGTGGCTTGGGCGGCGGTAACCTTCTCGGCGCCATCATTCCGGCGCTGGCCTCGGCGGCCGGCGGCGGCAGCACCGTGGGCAACCTCGCAGCGTCGGGCATCGGCGGTATCGTGGTGCAGGTCATTGCCGGTCTCATCAAGTCGCAGATGAACAAGAGCGCCTGATTTTCGCGCCAGAATTACGAAGGGCCGCTGTTCAGCGGCCCTTTTTCATTTCACGTCAGCGCAGCCTGTTTCGCCACGTCGGCGGGTGCGCCACCGGTGATCTCCACCAGCAAGTCCCACGTCAGTTCAAACACCGCATTGGGCGTGCCGCCCGCCGCCCAGATGGTGCCGTGGCGTTGCAGGTCGAGATCGAGCAGTGTCACGGGCGGCGTTGCGTGGCCCACCGGCGGAACGCCCCCGATGACAAATCCCGTCTGCTCGCGCACGAAGTCCGCGTCGGCTGATTTCACCTTCTCGCCAATCAGCGCAGCCACTTTCCTTTCGTCAACGCGATTGATGCCGGAGGCGACCACAAGCACCACCCGCCCCGATTCAGGCGCCCGGAAAATCACAGACTTGGCAATCTGCGCCACCGTGCATCCGATGGCGGCCGCCGCGTCAGCGGAGGTCTTCGTGCTCGCATCAAATTCCACCACGCGGAATCGCGGTCCGAGTACCGCTTGAACCTTGAGCGCTGATGGTTGCGTGGCGGGGATCACGGGGCTTCAGCCGCGCATGCGCTTGCCTTCCGGATCGAAGGGCGGATCGACGTTGATGGTGGCTTTCCGCATTTCGCCGATAATCTCGATCTCGAAGGCGCCCTGCCCCAGGTCATTTGCGAGTTCCCTGGGGATGTAGCCCTGCGCCATGGACTTCTCGACATAGTGCGCATAGCCGCCGGATGTGACCCAGCCCACCACCTTGCCCTTGTGGAAAATGGGTTCATCGCCCAGCACATCGGCATCGCCGGCATCGACGATCATCGAGACGCGGCGCAGCTTGCCGCCGGAGCGCTTTTCTTCCATCGCCGCCTCGCGGCCGATGAAGTCGTTCTTCGTCAGGTCGATGAAGCGATCCATGCCCGCTTCGAAGGGCCCGTAGATGGGGCGCAATTCGCGGTACCAGGTGGGGAAGTTCTTTTCCAGGCGCATGGAGAGCAGCGCGCGCATGCCGAAGTTGACGATGCCGTGCGGCTTGCCCGCCTTCTTGATCTGGGCAAAAAGGCGGCGCTGGTATTCAGGCGCCACCCACATTTCATAACCGAGGTCGCCCGAATAGGTGACGCGGTTGATGATGACCGGGCAGTTGCCGATATCCATGGCGCGGATGTCCATGAACTTGAAGGCGGCATTGGACACGTCTTCATCCGTCAGGGCCTGCAGCACATCCCGCGATTTCGGTCCGGCAATGGAGAGGCCCACCAGCCCCATGTCGAGGCGGTCGATCTTCACCGAGCCATCGGACGGCAGATGCTTTTCAAACCAGCGCATGTGATAGCGCTGCGCCTGCGACGAGCCCCACATGTAGAAGGTCTCGTCATTCAGCTTGCCGATAGTGAAGTCGCCAATCAGCTTGCCGCCGGGATTGAGCATCGGCGTCAGGATGATGCGGCCGGTCTTCGGCATCTTGTTGGTCATGAGGCGCGAGAGGAAGGCTTCCGCGCCTGCGCCGGTGAAGCGGTACTTGGCGAAGTTGGCGATTTCGGTGACACCGACGCCGTTGCGCGTGCCCTTCACTTCCGCGCTCACATGGGGGAAGTCGTTGGAGCGGCGGAAGGAGACGACGTCCTTCGGTTCCACGCCCTTGGGCGCGAACCAGAGCGGCGTTTCGAGACCCCAGGAGTCACCCATCACAGCACCTTCGGAGAGCATGGTGTCGTAGATGGGCGTCGTCTGCTGCGGGCGGGCGGCGGGCAGTTCCTCGTTGGGGAAACGGATGGAGAAGCGGCGCGAATAGTTCTCGCGCACCTTCTCGTTGGTGTAGCTGCGCGTCGCCCATTCACCGAAACGCGCCACGTCCATGGCCCACACGTCGAAGCCCGGATCGCCGGTCACCATCCATTGCGAGAGCGCGAGGCCGACGCCGCCGCCCTGGCTGAAGCCTGCCATCACACCGCAAGCGACCCAGTAGTTCTTGACGCCGGGCACGGGGCCGACGAGCGGGTTGCCGTCGGGGGTCAAGGTGAAGGGCCCGTTGATGACACGCTTGATGCCGGCCTTCTGCAAGACGGGGAAATGCTTGTAGCCCAATTCGAGATTTGGCGAGATGCGCTCAAGGTCCGGCTGCAGCAGTTCACGGCCGAAGCCCCACGGTGTCTGCCGGGGCTGCCACGGGCGGCAATCCTGCTCATAGGTGCCGAGCACGAGGCCGGTGCGTTCCTGGCGCATGTAGATCTCGGCCTTGAAGTCGATGATGTGCGAGACTTCCTTGCCGAACTCCTTGTTGAAGGCCACGACTTCCGGCACTTCCTCGGTCACGAGATACATGTGTTCCATGGCGAGCACGGGAAGTTCCAGACCCACCATGCGGCCCACTTCGCGGGCCCACAGGCCGCCGCAGTTCACCACATGCTCGGCATGGATGTTGCCCTTGTCGGTGATCACATCCCACGAGCCATCGGCGCGGTGCTTCAGTTCCTGTACGCGCGTGCCCTGGTAGATCTCTGCGCCGCCGATGCGGGCCGACTTGGCGTAGGCGTGCGTGGTGCCTTCGGGATCGAGGTTGCCGTCGGCGGCGTCCAGCATGGCGCCGACGAAATACTGTTCCTCCAGCAGCGGGTTCAGTTTCTTCGCTTCCGCCATGGTGAGGAGTTCGCATTCGAGGCCGAGGTACTTGGCGCGGGCATGGGCCATCTTCAGCCAGTCCATGCGGTCCTTCGTATCGGCGAGGATGAGGCCGCCGGAGCGGTGCAGGCCACAGGCCTGGCCGGAAATCTTTTCCAGCTCGTCATAGAGGCCGATCGTGTAGCCCTGCAGCTTGGCGACGTTGGGATCGCCGTTCAGCGTGTGGAAGCCGCCCGCGGCATGCCAGGTGGAGCCGGAGGTGAGGATGTCGCGTTCCACCAGCACCACGTCTTTCCACCCCGCCTTGGTGAGGTGATAGAGCACCGAGCAACCGACAACGCCGCCACCGATGACGACAACCTGGGCAGAAGATTTCATGGAGATATTCCTGAGGACGAGGTGAAAAATCGCGGGGAACCTAGTGCCCCCGCTTCACTCTTGCAATCTCCAGCATCGGTGAAATCGACTCACCCAAATCGGCGCATAAAAAAAGCCCCGCGCTGGGCGGGGCTCGACGAAAGAGTTGGGGAGCGAAATCAGATCGCTTCCTTGACTTCCTTGGCGGCGCGGAAGGCCAGCTTCTTGGACGCCTTGATCTTGATCTGCTCGCCGGTGAGCGGGTTGCGGCCGAGGCGGGCAGGACGCTTGCGGACCTGGAAAATGCCGAGGCCGGTGATGCGGACCTTGTTGCCCTTCTTGAGGTTCTTGACCGTGAGCTCGACGAAGTTGGCGAGGAGTTCACTCATGCCCTTCTTGGACATTTCATGCTTCTCCGCCAGTTCGGCAGCAATCTTGGACAGCGCGACCGTCAGTACCTTTTCGTCAGCCATTGTCATCTCCTTGGTGGTGGCGAATCAATTATGAACGATTGGTTACAGCACTCGGTGATTCGTGAAAACCCTTATTTTTCGCGGGTGTTTTGAATCGGAATTCAAAAAGCCCAAGAGAATCACGCTTAACTTTTTGTTAACGATTCCAGAGACGACGAAAATGCCGGATTTGCAAGGGTTTTTCGACTGCGGCGCCCGCGTCAGACGAAGTCGGCATGGGTCTTGAGGGCGATCGTTCCGAGGCCGTGACGCGCCGAAAGGAGTTGCAGATTTTCCCGCCGGGCGGCCTCGGAGGAGGCCGAAGTGTTGCTGCCGTGGATGCGGATGGCCACCGTCGGCGTGGCGATCCGCTCGATTCGGAATCCGGCACGCGCCACGCGCAAATACCAGTCCCAGTCCGCGTAGTAAGGCAGCGACGGCTCGAACCCGCCCAGGCGATCGTGCAGGTCGCGGCGATAGCTGACGGCCGACAGGAGGATGGTGTTGTCGCGCGCCAGCGTCTCAACCGAGGCGTACTTCGCGAACAGGCGGGGCGGTGCGCCGGTGTCGAATTGCATGACACCGTCCGCGAAGGTGAAGTCCGCGCCATCGGCCAAACGCGATGCGGCGCGGGCGAGGTGAAGCGGGTCCTTCCACAGGTCGTCGTCGTCCAGCCAGGAGATCCAGTCGCCGCGCGCGCTGGCGATGCCGAAGTTGCGGGCGGCAATGGCGCCACGGCGGGCATTCTCGAGATGCCGGAGGCGCGGGTCGGCGGGCAGCGGCGGCAATTCAAGGCCGTCATTCACAATCAGCAGTTCAAGTTCCGCATCACGCTGGGCGAGAACAGAGGCCACCGCATCCGCCAGAAATTGCGGACGGTTGCAGGTCGGGATGATGACAGAAAATGCTGGCACGCGCCCTTTACGATTTGCGCGAGGGAACGGTTTCATCGGGGCTCGGGCGGGCATCAGCGAAAGCATCCAGCGTTTCGCAGTGAAGCGCCATGGCATGCAGCTTCGGATACTTGTTCACCGGGAAACAGTCCGGCACGCGCAGCTTCATGTGCATCAGCATGCAGGCAGTGCTCACGTCGGCCTGGGACAGCTTGTTGTCGAAGAACCACGGCGTGCCGCAATCATGTTCCAGCTTTTCAAGGCTCGTGTTGATCTGCGACAGGAGACGCTTCTCATAATCCTTGGCGAGCATCTTGTCGGGATGGTGATGGCGCTCGAAGAATATCTGCACCACTTTCTCGGCAATGCCAGTTGCAAGATAGACCGCCTGCAGCACGTGGCGGCGCTCTGGTCCGTGACGCGGCGTCAACGCCCGCGCCGGCCCTGCCGCTTCGTCGAGATGGTCGATGATGGCATGGGAATCGATGAGTGTCTCGCCGCCTTCCAGAATGAGCGCCGGCACACGCAGCAGCGGATTGATCTTCTGCACCTCCGCGGCATTGCGGAAGATGGACAGCGGATTGCGCGTGAAAGGCATGTGATAGTGATTGAGCGTCACCGCCACACGGCGCACGAAAGGCGAGTCAAATTGGCCGACAAGGATCATGATGCCGCGATGATGGCGCGGATAACCGGATGGTGCAAGGGTTCAGCGCTTCATCCAGTCAACCGCTCCATCGCCCGCGCGCGGCCGATCAGCGGCAACAGGGCTGCCAGTTCTGGGCCGTGGTCGAGGCCGGTGAGGGCGAGGCGGAGCGGCATGAACAGTGGTTTGCCCTTGCGGCCGGTTGCAGCCTTCACCGCCTCGGTCCAGACCTTCCAGGTGCTGCCGTCCCACGGTTCCGGTGGCAGTGCAACTCGGGCCGCAGCGATGAATTCCATGTCCTCGCCGGCGATCACCGGCTGCATGGGCCCCTCGATCACGTGGGCCCACTGTTCCACATCGGCCAGCTTCTCGATATTGCCGCGCACGGCGAGCCAGAAGGACTCGTCCTTGCCCATGAGGCGTGAAACGACGGCATCAAAGGGCGTCATGTGCAGGAGCTTGGCGTTCAGGCCGCGCAGTTCCGCCTCGTCGAAACGCCCCGGGGCGCGCGAGATCTTGGCAAGGTCGAAGCTCTCCACCAGTTCGGAATAGTCCTTGCACGGATGAATATTGTCGGACGTTCCCAGCAGGGCCGCGTGGCTCACCACGGCCATGGCCTCCAGCCCGTCGGCGCGCATCTGGGCAATGGAGAGTGATCCCAACCGCTTCGACAGCCCCCGGCCATCTGCTCCCACCAGCAGGGAATGATGGGCATAAACGGGTGGCGTGCCGCCCAGCGCCTGCGTGATCGCCATCTGCACGCCCGCATTGGTGACGTGGTCCTCGCCGCGGATGACGTGGGTGATGCCGAAGTCGATGTCGTCGATCACCGATGGCAGCGTGTAAAGATAAGTGCCGTCTTCACGCACGAGCACGGGATCAGACTGGCTCGCGAGGTCGGTGTGCTGGGGACCGCGAATAAGATCGGTCCATTCGATGACGCGGTGGTCCAGCTTGAAGCGCCAGTGCGGCTTCCGGCCCTGCGCTTCCAGCGCGGCGCGCTCGTCTGCCGTCAGCCTCAGCGCGGCCCGATCATAGACACGCGGGCCACCACGGGCTTCCTGGCGCTTGCGGCGGCGCTCCAATTCGTCGGCCGTTTCGTAACAGGGATAGAGCCGCCCTTCCGCCTTCAGTTTCTCCACCAGTGCGTCGTAGCGCGGAAAGCGCTTGGACTGCCATTCCACGCGCGCGGGATGGATGCCGAGCCATGAGAGGTCCGATGCAATGCCTTCTGCATATTCCAGCGTCGAGCGCGCCGTATCCGTATCGTCATAGCGCAGGATGAATTGTCCACCGGTCTTCTGCGCAAACAGCCAGTTGAGGATGGCCGTGCGGGCGTTGCCGATGTGGATGCGGCCCGTGGGCGAGGGAGCGAAGCGGACGATGGTCATGGTGCTTGTGCGGTAGCCAAATGGCCTTCTATTGTAAAGCGATGCGAAGGAGTTGGACAGGATGAAGCAAAGGCAATTGGGGGCTGGCGGACCGCTGGTGGGGGAAGTGGGTTTTGGCGCCATGAGCCTCGCGGGCGCCTTTGGCCCCACGGATGAGGCAACCGGGTTCCGCGCGCTGGACAAGGCGCTGGACCTTGGCGTCACCCATATCGACACCGCCCTGATCTACGGGCCCTACCTGTCGGAAGAGATCATTGGCCGCTACCTGAAGCAGAATCGTGCGGCGCGAAGCAGGTTCTCCATCGCCACCAAGGGCGGCTTCAGGGTCAATCCGCGCTGCATCAGCAACGAGGCGGGTTTCCTCCGCGAATGCCTGGAGGGATCATTGAAACGCCTCGGCGTTGATCACGTCGATCTCTACTACATCCACCGCCGCGACCAGACGATTCCCATTGAGGATGTGACCGGCACGCTGGCGGGCTTTGTGCGGGAGGGAAAGATCGGCGGCATCGGCTATTCCGAGATCTCCCCCGCCTCGCTGATGCGCGCTGCTGCCGTCCATCCCATCCGTGCGGTGCAGAGCGAAATCTCGCTGTGGTCGCGCCTGCCTCAGCTTGGCATGGTGCAGGCCTGCGAGCGGATCGGCGCGGCTTTCGTCGCCTTCTCGCCGGTGGCGCGGGGCGTGCTGAGCGACGTGACGCTGGACCCGGCCGCATTCCCCGACGGTGATTTCCGCAAGCCCATGCCGCGCTTCCAGCCCCAGGCGTTCGCTTACAACATGCGCTTCGTCGAGGCATTCCGCGCCTTCGCAAGGGCGCGGGGCTGGAGCACATCCGCACTCGCCATCGCCTGGACGCTGCACCAGGGCCAGCACATCATCCCCATTCCGGGCACACGCACGCCGGAGCATCTCGCCATGGATGCAGCCGCGGCGGATATTCATCTGTCTACGGATGATCTGGCGGAAATCGAGCGCATTCTCCCCGTGGGATGGGCGCAAGGGAACCGCTATTCCGACGAGCAGCAGAAGAGTTCGGAATTGTATTGCTGAGGAGACGCGTGCCCGCGCTGACGTTTACCCCGGATCCCTGAACCCGTTGGTGATCGGATACCGGCGGTCGCGGCCGAAGTTGCGGCGTGTGATCTTGACGCCCGCTGCGGCCTGCCGGCGCTTGTATTCCGCGACGTAAAGCAT
>CALMLK010000406.1 GCA_937868035.1 uncultured Alphaproteobacteria bacterium | reverse complement strand
CGCTTGCAGGGGAGGGCGGCTATGCGCCTTTGCCATGTCACAGCAGAACACACCTACCTCATTCCGCGTCGCCGTGGTGCCCGTCACGGGCTTTCAGCAGAACTGTTCCATCATCTATGACAATGATTCAAAGCGGGGCGCGGTCGTCGATCCCGGCGGCGATGTCGACATGATCCTGGAGGCCATCGCCAAGATGGGCCTCGCCATCGAGAAGATCCTGCTCACCCATGGCCACATCGATCACGCCGGTGGTGCTGCGGAATTGCGCGAAAAACTCAGGGTCAGGATCGAAGGCCCCCATGAGGGCGACAAGTTCCTGCTCGACAATCTTCCGCAATCCGGCGCGCGCTATGGCATGGTGAATGCCCGCGAAGTGACGCCCGACCGCTGGCTGAAGGATGGTGATACGGTTGAAGCGGCGGGATTCACGTTCGCCATCGTTCATGCGCCGGGCCATTCGCCGGGATCGGTGGTGTTCTTCAACGCCGCCAACCATTTCGCGCTCATGGGTGACGTGCTGTTCCAGGGCTCCGTCGGGCGCACGGACCTGCCCGGCGGCAGCCACGAAACGCTGCTGTCGTCCATCCGCGAGAAAGTGCTGCCGCTGGGCGACGACGTGGTCTTCCTCCCCGGCCACGGCCCCGCCAGCCGCATCGGCGACGAACGCACCAGCAACCCGTTCCTCACGGGACAGGCGTAGCGGGTATCCGGCATGACCGCGCCGGAGCGGCCCCCCTCAGTCACTGCGTGAGCGGCTCACCCGACGATGCCCTTGCTGCGCAGTTCGGTGATGGCCGCGGCATCCAGGCCGAGCTGTTCGCGCAGCACCTTTTCCGTGCCGTCACCCAGCCGCGGCGGGGGTTTGTCGTAGGAGACGGGTGTCTCTGAAAACACGATGGGGTTGGCAACGCCCGGCACCTGCACGCCGTCGTCGCGCGTGAGGCCCACTTGCAGCCCGCGCGCCATCACCTGCGGATTGGCGAAGACCTGATCGATGCTGTTGATGGGGCCGCAAGGCACGGCGGCGGCTTCGAAGGCTTCCACCCATTCTCCCGTCGTGCGCGCCAGCATGAAGGGGCGGAGCAGCGGGATGAGCGCGGCGCGATGTTCGACCCGGCCACGGTTGGTCTTGAAGCGCTCGTCCTCCGCGAGGTGTGGCGCACCGATGATGGCGCAATACTCCGCATACTGACGATCCGTGCCAACCGCCATGATGATGTAGCCGTTGGCCGTCTCGAAGGTCTGGTAGGGCACGATGTTGGGGTGGGCATTGCCCAGCCGCGTGGGGGCCTTGCCGCCCACCAGATAGTTCAGCGCCTGGTTTGCCAGCACCGCCACCTGCGAGTCGAGCAGCGCAAGATCGAGATACTGCCCTTCGCCGCTCCGTTCCCGGTGAAAGAGGGCGGCCTCGATACCGATGACGGCATGAAGGCCGGTGAAGATATCCGCGAAGGCCACGCCCACCTTCATGGGCTCGGCACCCGGCGCGCCATCCGGCTGGCCCGTCACGGACATGATGCCGCCGATGCCCTGGATCATGAAGTCATAACCGGCGCGCTGCGCATAAGGCCCGTTCTGGCCAAAACCCGTGATCGAACAATAGATGAGGCGCGGATTGACCGCCTTCAGGCTCTCGTAGTCGAGGCCGTATTTCCTGAGACCGCCCACCTTGAAATTTTCGATCACCACGTCCGCCTGCGCCGCCAGCGCACGAATGAGCTTCTGGCCCTCGGCCTGCGCCATGTCGATGCAGACCGACCACTTGCCGCGGTTGGCGGACTGGAAATAGGCGGCATCACCGCGGGATCCATCCGGATTGGTGAGAAAGGGCGGACCCCAGCCCCGCGTGTCATCGCCCTCGCCGGGCTTCTCGATCTTCACCACCTCGGCGCCGAAATCGGCCAGCATCTGCGTGGCCCACGGCCCGGCCAGCACCCGGGTAAGGTCAAGAACGCGAATGCCGGAGAGGGGGCCTGCCATGATGTGTCCTGCGTATCGTCAAGCGAGGGATTGCCAGAGGAGGTCGTCCACCGCGACGCCATTCTGCGCCGCGAGGCCGAGCTTCTCCGTGTACGGATTTTTCGTGCGCTCGCCCCCCAGCGCAAAGCCCGGATCAACCGGGCAGCCGATGGCATAGTTGCCGTGCACGCTGCCGGGCAGAAGATAGAGCCCGTGGCGCACGTTGCGGAGGAACAGGCGGCCATGTTCACGCTGCAGGCGTTCCACCTGCGCGCCGGCGAACACGCAAGACACCGATTGCAGATCAAGGCCCATCACGTCCTTTTCCAGCATGGCCGTGGTCACGCTGTCATTCAGCGCTTCGGCCAACAGCTTGAGCCCAGGATAGCCGACGCCTTCCAGAAAGGCGCAGGCGGGGGCTGCGAAGTCTGCAACGTCGCCATGGCCGTGGCGCGCAAGGGCAGCGCGGGCATGGGCTTCGATCTCGCTGAGGCTGCGGTTCATGGCGGGGTCAAGCGTTCTGCGGCGTGAATTCCTGCACGTCCAGGTCCTTCAGCACGGCTTCCACGGCGCCGGCGAATCCCTTGATGACCTTGTGGTCCACCTGTCCCATGCCGCCCACGCGGAAGCTGGCGCGTTTGCCGAGAAGTCCCGGCGCGATCAGGTAGCCGCGCTGGCGGAGGCCCTCCTGGAACAGCGCGAAATCGAATTTCTTGTCGCGCGGTGCGAGGAAGCATTGCACCAGTGGACCCGCATCGCCTTCCGCCAAAAGCGGCGTGAAACCCATGGCCCGCATGCGCGTGATCAGTTCCTCGGCGTTGCGCTGGTAACGCGCGCGCCGCATGCCGATGCCGCCCTCCGTTTCCAGTTCCCGCAAGGCCTGCCGGAATGCGGCAAAGGCCTGCGTGGGGGGCGTCATGCGGAAATGCCCGGCACCTTCCTGTGCCTCCCACAGCGCATGCAGGTCCATCACCTGCGAGGGACACTTGCCCGAGGCAGCGACGAGAAGATCGCGCCGCACCGCGACAATGGAGAATCCCGGTACGCTTTCGAGGCACGTTTCGGGAACGGCCACCATCACGTCCAGCTGGTCGCCGATCACATCAAGCGGCATGGCGCCGAAGCTGAGCGATGCATCCACCAGGAAGGTCTTGTGGCGCTCCTTCACGAGCTTGCCGATATCACCCACCGGATTGACCAATCCGGACGTGCTGTCGCAATGGCTCATCCAGACATGGCTGATGTCGTGATCCGCATCGAGAAGTGCGGCGACCTCTTCAACCGTTGGCGTGGCATTTTCTGCCTTGTCCAGCTTCACCACCGGCCGTTCCATCTTGACCAGGATGGCGGCAGCCGCATCCGCATCGCGGCCGTTGGAAATGACGAGGGTCTTCTTGCGTTTGGCGGGTGCAAGGGAGGTGAGAACGGCTTCCACTGCAAGGAGGCCGGGGCCGGGTACCAGCAGGATTTCATGCGCAGGGCCTGCGCCCGAGAGGCGCTTCAGGTCGCGCCGGATGTCAGCGATGAGGCCACGGAATTCGCCGTCGTCCGGGCCATGGTCTGCGAGCATGGCGATCTTGGCGGCGCGCGAGGTCGTGACCGGACCTGCCGTGAGCAGATACGGCATGTCTTCCTGCCCTTGCGGCCCCTTGAAACGGGGCGGCACAAAATAGACGTGGTTCATGAATCACTCCCGCTTCCGGTTGTGCCGGAAGAATTCCCTTTTGCTCAAGTCAAGCGGCAAATGAAAGCCTCAAATGCGCCCTTTGCCTGCAAGCCGAACAAGCCCATACTACATCCTGCTTTGCGGGAGGCTCTTTCATGACGTTTGGTTACATCGTTCTGGCGCTGCTTGTGGTTGTCGCCGGCTATCTTGTCTACGGATACAACGCGCTGGTCTCGAACAAGAACCTCGTGGCCGAGGGCTGGAGCGGCATCGACGTTCAGCTGAAGCGCCGCGCCGATCTCATCCCCAACCTCGTGGAAACGGTGAAAGGCTACGCCAGCCATGAGGACAAGATCTTCCGCGACCTCGCCGAGTTGCGCGCCAAGTCGATTGCAGGCGGCAGCGTGGCCGACCAGTCGGCGGTGGGGCAGGCCATGTCGGCTGCCCTGGGCCGCCTTTTCGCCATCGCCGAAGCCTATCCGGAATTGAAGGCCGATGCGAATTTCCGCGACCTGCAGGACAAGCTGTCGGGTGTCGAGGATGAAATCCAGATGTCGCGCCGCTACTACAATGGCGCCGTGCGCAACCTCAACACCATGATCGAGTCATTCCCGTCCAACATCATTGCCAACGTCTTCCACTTTGCCAAGGCGGAGTTCTTCGAGATCGGCGATCCGGCCCAGCGCGAAACGCCGAAGGTCGATTTCAAGACGCGCTGACCGCCATGTTGAGGTGGCTCGGAGCGCTGCTCATTGCCATCCTCGGCCTGGTGTCTCACGCCACGGCCGAGGAGGCGATCCGGAATTTCGTTTCCGATGTGACGGTGAACGCCGACGGCTCGCTCGATGTGCGCGAGACGATTGCCGTGCAGGTGGAAGGCAACCAGATACGTCACGGCATCATCCGCGATTTTCCCACGACCTACACCGACCGCTACGGGCAGCGCGTCGAAGTGGGCTTCTCGGTCACCGGCATCTCCCGCGATGGCAACGGCGAGACGTGGAGCACGAGTTACGTCTCGAATGGCGTCTCCATCAAGATCGGCAACAAGGACGTCTTCCTCGACAACGGCCAGCACACCTACAAGATCACCTATCACACCACGCGGCAGATCGGGTTCTTCGACACGTTTGACGAGCTTTACTGGAACGTCACCGGCAACGGCTGGACATTTCCCATCGAACACGCGCAGGTCCTGATCCGCCTGCCCACGGGTGCGCAGACGGGGCAATACGCGCTCTATACCGGCGGCTATGGCGACAGTGGCAAGGATGCGCGCGTCACCAATTCCGGCGGCAATGTCTTCGCGGCAGAAACCACGCGGCGTCTCGAGCCGAAGGAAGGCTTCACCGCCGCTGTCTCCTGGCAAAAAGGCGTCGTTGCACCCCCCACCGCGTCGCAGAAGCGCTGGTGGTGGATCATGGACAATCTCGGCTACTTCCTGCTGGGTCTGACCGTCCTCGGCGTCGGTGCCTATTACTTCCATGCCTGGAACAAGGTCGGGCGCGATCCGCCGGGTGGCACCATCGTTCCGCTCTTCTTGCCTCCGCAAGGTCTCGGACCCGCCGGCACCCGCTACATCTGGAAACAGCGCTTCGACAATGAGGGCTTCGCTTCGGCACTCGTCGGCCTTGCCGTGAAGAAGCGTCTCGTCATCACCGACGACGACGGCGACTACAGCATCACGCGCGGCGGTGGCGGCAACGAGCCTTTGACCGTCACCGAAAAGGACCTGTTGCAGGCGCTGCCTTCGGGCACGCTCAACCTCAAGCGCGGCAATCACATCGCCGTCAACACCGCCCGCAGCGCAATCCAGGGTGCCCTCAACGACGAATATGACGGCACCATGTTCCTCCGGAATTTCCGCTGGTTCATGATCGGCGCGGTGCTCTCCGGCGTCGGGTTGATGATCTCCGGTTTCATGATGCCGTCCGGCGAAGGCGCTGTTGTGGCCTTTGCAGCCATCTTTTCAGCGATCTGGTGGGGTGTGGTGATCACCGTGGGATGGTCCATGCTGTCCGGGTTCGGCGGCAAGGGGTTCTTCTCCAAGCTGAAGGCCGTGATGGGCGCAATCTTCCTGCTGCCCTTCGTGGTGGGCGGCGTCGCCGTGCCGACGGCCGCCTTCGCAGGCATGGGCACGTCCTGGCCCGTCATCTTCTTCATCATCGGCGCGGTCTGCCTCGCGCTGTTCAACCTGATCTTCTACTGGTTGCTGAAAGCCCCCACGCCCAAGGGCCGCGCCGTGCTCGACCAGATCGAAGGCTTCCGCATGTACATGACGACAGCGGAGGAAGAACGCCTGAAGATTCTCAACCCGCCGGAAAAGACGCCGGAACTGTTCGAGCGTTATCTGCCCTACGCCATGGCGCTGGATTGCGAGAACGAATGGAACGCCAAGTTCGCCGCCGTGCTGGCGGCAGCCGCGGCGGCGGGCGCTGCGGTGGGCGCCAGCCCCTCCTGGTATCACGGCAGCAACTGGAGCAGCGGCGGCTTCAGCCGTGATTTGAGTTCCGGCCTGGCCTCTTCGATCTCGTCGGCGTCCGTGGCGCCGGGTTCGTCATCGGGATCAAGCGGCGGAGGATTCTCGGGTGGCGGTGGCGGCGGTGGTGGCGGCTCAGGCTGGTAACGTCACGTCCACGCGCCGAGATAGCTTTTCACCTGCGCATCGTGCGAGGCAAAGAATTTCGCCGTATCGACCGGCGCACGGGCCACACCCGCATCCACGAAGACGACACTGTCGGCCATGTGCCGCGCATCTTCAGGCTGATGGGTCACCATGAGCGTGGTCAGCCCCTCACTGCGGTGCAGGGCCTTCACCAGCCGCAGCATCTCGCGGCGAAGCCCGGGGCCAAGCGCCGCGAATGCCTCGTCCAGCAGCAGGATCGGGCGCTTGCGCACCAGCACGCGGGCAATGGCGATGCGCTGGCGTTCACCGCCCGACATGTCGCCCGGCAGGCGCTTCGCCATGCTGGCAAGGCCAACGAGATCAAGCGCCCGGTCCACGGCGGCGCGCTGCCCGCTGTCCAGCGACAGCACGGGCGAAAGCCCAAGCGCCACGTTCTGCCACGCATCCAGATGCGCGAAGGTGTTGTGATCCTGGAACACGGCGGTGACAGGCCGCTCCGCCGGAGGGGAGAGCGTCATGTCCCTGCCGTCCAGGAACACGCTGCCCGTGGCCAACGGCTCGAACCCTGCGATCACATTCAGCAGCGTGGATTTGCCCGACCCGCTCGGCCCCAGCACCGCCGCCAGAGCACCGCGCGGGATGCGCAGGTCGATCGCCAGCGCAAAGCTGCCGTGGCGGTAGAGGCTCTTGTCGATGCGGATCATCATGTCCTTCGTCCCAACCGGTTGGCGAGCAGGGCTCCCGCCACGCAGAGTGCAGCCAGCAGCAAAGCCGTGCCTTGTGCCGACGCGGCCCGATACTGCCCCATCTCGGAGGCAATGAGCGAGGGCAGCGTGATCACCCCCTGCGACCCCAAGAGCAGAATGGCTGTGAGGTCGCCGAAGGACAGCACGAAGGCCATGAGGAAGGCCTGTGCCAGTGGCCGCATGAGGTCTGGCCCGTCAATCAGGCGGAAACGTTGCCAGCCGGAGAGGCCAACCTGCGCGCAAAGCCGGTCCAATGGCAGCACCTGCGCGGAGATGGCGCCTGTCAGCAGCGTCACACAAAAAGGCAATGCCATCAAGGCGTTGAGGCACGATATCAAGATGATGCTTGAAGCAGGACCGGTGATGAGTCCGCGCAACAGCAGGAACCATCCCGTCGCCAGCACCGCCGGCGGCAGGATAAGGCCGATCAGGCTCACGGCACTGAGGAACCCGCGCCACGCGGCCCGGCGCACCTGCAACAAGGCAATCGCCCACGCCAGTGCGAGACTGAGCGCAGCACTGAGCGTGGCCAC
>CALMLK010000405.1 GCA_937868035.1 uncultured Alphaproteobacteria bacterium | reverse complement strand
GGTCGGCAGCGATGCGATGTTCGATGTGAAATTGAGAGGTTTGGTGCGGGCGGTGGCTTCGATGATGCCGAGTCCGAACACGCTCACCAGCGCCAGCATGAGGAACGATCCCGTGCCGGGGCCGAAGAAGCCATCATAGAAGCCGAGCGCGGGGGCAAGCATGAAGGAGAAGGCCGCCATGGGAAACACCGGCTCGGCGGCCTCATCCGTGAGGCGTGGCGAAAGCGCAAAGTAGAGCGCTACCGCGAGCAGCAGCACGGGCATGATGATCGAAAGCAGCGCCCGGGGTGCTGCGGACACCATGACGACGCCAAGGGCCGCCCCTACGAAGACGCAAACCACGGTGCGCCAATGGGCGCGCGGGTCGAGCAATCCTTTTTTCCAGAAGGTGTAGGTGGCGGAGGCCGTGCCGAAGGTGCCCTGCATCTTGTTGGTGGCCAATGCCGTGAGCGGATCCAGCCCTGCCAGCAGCAGCGAGGGCAGCGCCAGCATTCCCCCGCCACCGGCAATTGAATCGATGAAGCCCGCTACGAGTCCGACAAGTGCGAGCAGCAGCAGCGTGATGATGTCGACGTCCATCCCCGCTATGTATCGGATTGCAGGCCGGCAATCACCATCCGTGTGAGGGCCTCGACGGCCTGGTCCGGGTCGATCTGCGGCGGGGCGGCCTGGTCGATGAGCAGCATCGCGAAGCCATGGCAGGACGACCAGACGTGCAGCGATCCCATGGTGGCCTTCTGGGGTCCGGCGAGGGCCGTCACCTCGCGCTCCAGCTGCGACCATGCGGCGAAGGCGGCTGACGTGGCATGGGGTGTGCGGTCCACGCCCGGGCGCTTTCCGAACATCAGGCCGTAGGTCGCACGGTTTGCCTGGGCAAAGCGCAGGTAGGCGCGGGCCATGGCTTGCAGGCGGGCGGCAGGGGATTGGTCAGCAGAGCGGCGGGCGGCGGTGTCGAGCGATTCCACGAAGCGCTCAAAGCCCCGGGCAACCAGTTCTCCGTAAAGTTCCCCAACGGAGGCGAAGTGGTGCTTCGGGGCGGCATGGGAAACGCCCGCCCGCCGGGCGATTTCGCGCAGCGAGAGCTTTTCCAGCGGCAATTCGGACAGGGCCTCTTCAGCCGCGTTCAGGAGTGATTCCCGCAAGTCTCCGTGGTGATAGGGTTTTCGCTCGTCCGGCCTCATGGCTGATCAGGATAAGCCGCGCTCGTTATCTTTACAACGTAAAATATCTTGACAGTGTAAATATATCCATTGCATATGTTTCCGCTGTCAACATAGGAATGGCCCATGTCCCCCGACATCCTTTTCTCCACTGCCAATACTGTGGCAGTGCTCGGCTGGCTGGTGCTGGGTTTTGCGGTGCTCTGCCGCAACGACTGGCTCCGGGACCAATTGGCCGGCCGATGGCTGCCGCTGGCTTTCGCGGGTTTCTACAGCGTGCTGATATTCTTCTTCTTCGGCCGGGGTCCGGGCGGGTTTGGATCGCTCGGAGACGTGCAGGCGCTCTTCACTTCGCCCTGGATGGCGCTGGCAGGGTGGGTGCACTACCTCGCCTTCGACCTGTTCATCGGGGCGCTGATTGCACGGCGCGTGATGGCGGCGGGACTGCCGCGCGTCGTTCTGCTGGTGCTGCTGCCGACCACCTTCCTGTTCGGTCCGCTTGGCCTCCTGCTTTCCGAATTCACACTGTTGGCGCTACGGCCCCGCGCGCTGGCGGCCCCAGAGGAATGACTCCAATGACACACAGCATCACGGCCCTGCCGTCATTCTCCTGGCGCGACAGCCGCTCGGTGCTCTTGCTGCGCGACAGTATCAGCGGGTCGCGGCTCCTCAGCCTCCATGCCGTGCTGATGATGGCGGGCTTTGCCGTGGCACTGCTGCTGATGCAGTGGGACACGCGGATGATCGCGGGTGCCGATGTGTGGCACAAGCCGGCAAAGTTCTTCTTCTCTCTCGCGGTGCAATTCGCGACAGTGGCGTGGGCGTTGTCGTTGGTGCCACCGGACTTGCGCAGTTTGCGCAGCGTCCGGATTGCCTCCGTGGCCATGATCGCGGCGGGGTGGGGCGAGATGGCCTACATCGTGTTCCGTGCGGCCCGCGGCGAAGCCTCGCATTTCAACCAGTCTGACCTGTTCGCACAAATTGCCTATGCGTTGATGGGGATTGGCGCATTGACGCTCACGGTCACGGCGGGATGGATCGGCATTGTACTGTGGCGCCAGCGCGGCGCCTCATTGTGGCGCATGGCGGCGGGTCTTGGCTTGATGCTGGGTGCGGTGCTCACCACGCTGGTTGCCTTCCATCTTTCCAATCATGCCGGCGGACATTGGGTTGGGGGTGCCGCAACAGATGCAGGCGGGCTCCGCCTCTTCCTCTGGTCGACGACGGGCGGTGATCTCCGCGTGGCGCATTTCGTGGCGCTGCATGCCATGCAGATCGTGCCCTTCGCGGCACTTTCCGGGCGGCGCAGCGTTGTCGCGGCAACGGCACTTGCTGTCGTGCTTGCGACAGTGGCCCTGTTCCTGCAGGCCGTGTGGGGCATTCCACTGTTCACAGCCTGATTGCGGGGGTGAATAGTCTCTTCCTTGCAGGGCGGCGCCGCAACGACTAAATGTTGTGACCAATCAACAAGGAGAGAACCAATGGCCCTTGAACTTCCAGCCCTGCCCTATGCGTATGACGCGCTCGGGCCCTACATGTCGAAGGAAACGCTTGAGTTCCATCATGACAAGCATCACCAGGCCTATGTGACCAACGGCAACAACCTGTTGAAGGATTCGCCGCTCGCGTCCGCCTCCATCGAGGAGATCTGCAAGAAGGCCTATGCGGAGAAGAATGCCGGTCTCGTCAACAACGTGGGCCAGCACTACAACCACATCCACTTCTGGAACTGGATGAAGCCCAATGGCGGGGGCAAGAAGATCCCGGCGGCCCTGCAGAAGGCCATCGACAGCGATCTCGGCGGCTACGACAAGTTCCGCACCGATTTCGTGCAGGCGGGCGTGACGCAGTTCGGCTCGGGCTGGGCCTGGCTTGCGGTGAAGGATGGCAAGCTCGCGATCACCAAGACAGCCAACGGCGAGAACCCGCTGATGCATGGCGCACAGCCGATCCTCGGTGTCGATGTGTGGGAGCACAGCTACTACATCGACTATCGCAACGCGCGCCCGAAGTATCTGGAAGCGTTTGTCGACAACCTCATCAACTGGGATTACGTCGCCGAGATGTATTCCAAGGCGTAAGGCGCCTTTCGGCTTTTCAATCCTTCCGTCACTCCGGCTTTGGCCGGGGTGACGGCTTTGTTTTTCAATCAGTATCGATTCATGCTCCCTATCATCGACGGCCATAACGACGTACTGTTGCGTCTCCACGAGAAGAAGACCGTTTCGCCCGCGCGCGATTTCATCGATGGCGACGGGCTGGGGCAGATGGACCTGCCGCGTATCCGTGCCGGCGGCATGGGCGGAGGCTTCTTCGCGATCTTCTCTCCGGGCTCGCATGAAACGGTGCCGGATGATGACGAGGACCTGAACCCGCCCTATGCCGGTGCCCTGTCGCAGCGCGCCGCCGACCGCTCGGCCAAGGCGATGCTCGACATTCGCGATGCGATCTTCGCGGGTGCCAAGGGTGCCGTGACGCCCTGCACCACGGCGGCGGAGATGCGCGCCGCAATGGATGCGGGAGCACTGGGCTTCATCACGCATATCGAAGGGGCGGAGGCGATCAAGCCCGACCTTTCCAACCTCCAGGATTATTACGACCGCGGGCTTCGTTCCCTCGGGCCGGTGTGGTCCAGGCCCAATGTCTTTGCCACCGGCGTTCCCTTCCGTTTTCCGGGATCACCGGATCAGGGCAGCGGGTTGACGGTCGAAGGTGTTGCACTGGTGAAAGCCTGCAACGCCATGGGCATCATGGTCGATTGCTCGCACATCACCGAGCGCGGCTTCTGGGACATCGCAAAGACGAGCACCGCGCCCATTGTCGCCACCCATTCCAATGCCCACGCCATTGCCGCGTCTTCGCGCAACCTCACGGATGAACAGTTGCGCGCCATCGGTGCGTCGCGCGGCATGGTGGGCCTCAACTTTGCCACAGGCTTCCTGCGGCCCGATGGACGCTGGAATACAGATACAGGCCTCGACGTGATGCTGCGCCATCTCGATCACATGATCACGCTGGCGGGCGACGATTGCGTGGGATTTGGCAGCGACTTCGACGGCGCCCGCATCCCCGCCGCCATCGGCGATGCCGCCGGCTTGCCGAACCTTGTAACCGCGATGGAAGCCGCCGGTTATGGCGCGGTGCTGATCGGCAAGATCACCAGCGGAAACTGGGTTCGCGTGCTGCATGAGACGTGGGGCGGGTGACCGCAGGACAGACGCGGCTGGTCATGCTTTAGTGACGCAAACATCACGGAAACACAGACATGCGCGCCGTTTATTTTGATGCCTTCCAGAAACTTCCCACCGTCGAAGCTGTACCAGACCCTTCGCCCTCGCCCACCGGCATTGTGGTGAAGGTGGAGGCGACGGGGCTTTGCCGGTCGGACTGGCATGGCTGGATGGGACATGACCCGGACATCAAGCTGCCGCATGTGCCGGGGCACGAGTTGGCGGGCACGGTTGCCGCCGTGGGGCGCGACGTGAAGACGTGGCGCGCCGGCGACCGGGTGACGGTGCCGTTTGTCTCGGGCTGCGGGCACTGCCCGGAATGCGCGTCCGGGCACCAGCACATCTGCGACAACCAGGTGC
>CALMLK010000404.1 GCA_937868035.1 uncultured Alphaproteobacteria bacterium | reverse complement strand
TATCTTTCAGGCATCATCGGTGGCCGCGGCGAAAAGCGGGTGCCGCTGAGCCTGATCTACGTCGCCCGCTCGGTGGCTGTGGTCGCATTCATCACCATGCCGATCACGCCGGTGACAACCCTGATCTTCACCGCCAGCATGGGCTTCTTGTGGTTGTCCACTGTCCCCCTGACCATGGGCCTCGTCACAGTCATGTTCGGCACCCGCTATATGGCAACGCTCTATGGCTTTGTTTTCCTCAGCCATCAGGTCGGTTCGTTCCTCGGCGTGTGGCTGGGGGGCAAGCTCTATGACATTTATGGCACCTATGACATCGTCTGGTGGATGGGCGTTGTTCTCGGCTTGTTTGCAGCAATCGTGCATTTGCCGATCATCGAGAAGCGCGCAACCACGTTCGCCGCAGCGTAATCTTGACATTTCCAGGTCACCGCTTCGCCATAGGTTTTTTCGCTGCCGTCATAGTCATTTGGTTCGGCGTGATGTTGGTGGTGATGCGCGACGCTGCCTTGCCTCGGGAGGCGACGGGCAACATGCTGGTCGTGTTCGAGCCGGGCACGCCGCAAGACGTCGCCTTTGCAGCGATCACCCGCGCAGGCGCGAGACCCATTCGGGAAACCACCTATGGCTTCATCTGGGTCGTCAACGGCGAAGTTGGCAAACTGAAAACCGAGGGCGCATTGGGGGCCTACCGTGAATTGCCCATCAGTCCCGTGATCGCGGGTTGTGTGGCCGTGGTCGACGCGAAGGCGGCAGATGCCTTTGGTCTATAAGGCCTCAACAAGGTCTTCGGCGACCGGACGGACACAGCGGTTGCCAGCCTCGGCGTGAAGCCACGCCCCGGCACACGCTGCCGCAAAACCATCCATGCCCTGTGCCAACAGCCCTGTGATGATCCCCGCAAGCACGTCACCGGAGCCTGCCACCGCAAGCCCAGGGCCGCCATTGCCGTTGATAACCGCCTGTCCGCCGGGATGGGCAATGACCGTATCCGGTCCTTTGTAGAGCACGATGGCCCCAGACGCCCGTGCGGCTGCCCTCGCGCGCTCAACCTTGTTTTCAGCGTTCAGCTCGATTGACCCGAACAACCGCTGGAACTCGCCCTCATGCGGCGTCAGCACTGTTGGGGCATTGCGCTTGCTGATGGCCAAGAACAGGGATTGCGGATCTTCTTCAAACACGCTCAGCGCATCGGCATCCAGAACCGCAGGTGCCTGGCACCGCAACACCCGCATCACAGCCTTCCGCGTGCTGACATCCAGTCCGGCCGCAGGTCCGATGCAGAATGATCTGATGCGTGTATCCTCCAGGAGATCGCGCAAGTCATCCATGGTGCTGACGGGCTTCAACATGATGGACGATACGTGAGCAGCATGCATCGCCAGGGCCTCCGGGGATCCAGCGATGGAAACGACGCCAGCTCCGCTGCGCGCGGCCGCCATGGCCGCAAGCCGCGCCGCTCCTGTCTGCAATGCTCCGCCGCTCCAGATGATGGCATGTCCACGCAAGAATTTGTGGACTGTGGGCTGCGCTTCGGGCAGCGCGGGCTTTGTATTCTCCCATAACTGCGGCTTGATGTCTGCAAGAACGGCAGCGTCTATTCCGATATCGGCGAGCACGACTTCACCGCAAAGAGCCCGGCCCGGGTACAGGAGGTGTGCGGGTTTCTTGCGGAAGAAGGTCACTGTGAGATTGGCCTTTATGGCTGCACCGCGCGGTTGACCGGTCAGGCCGTCAAGGCCAGAAGGCACATCAATGCTGACAACGGGGACACCGGCCGCCTTGACCCGCTCTGCGATCTCGTTTGGAAATGAGCGGTTCAGGCCGGCACCGTAGAGGGCATCAACGACTAACTCGGCTCCCGAGATATCGTTGCTCACCATCACGGGCCACCCCCATGCCTCGAGGCACTGCGCGGCGACCAGTCCGTCCTTGCCGTTATTCCCGGGCCCCGCCAGCACCACCGTACGCCGCGCTCCATATCGGCGCACAATCTCTTCCGCTACAGCCCTTCCCGCGCGCGCGATCAGCACGTCTTCTGTCAGGCCTGCCGTCAGGGCGATCGCATCGGCGCGATACATTTCGACAGGCGTCAGCAGGGCATGATCCATGGCCGCAGTGTGCGCCGGACTTCGCCACTGTTCAATGGAGCGCTCTCATCCGCCGCTTCGTTATTTTGCCGCGCTGTCCTTCCGTCCACGCAACAAAGACCAAGTGTAGACCGCGAGCGCTGCCCAGATGAAGCCAAAAGCGATCAGCCTCTCGCTGCTGAACGGTTCGTGGAAAATGAATATCGCGGTCAGAAATATGAGGGTTGGTGCGGAATACTGCATGAGGGCAATAGTTGAGAGGCGCAGTCCCTTTGCACCGTTGGCATACAGCACAAGCGGCACTGCGGTGACGACGCCAGTTCCGGCAAGCAACCCAATATCTCCCCAGCCCGTCGGTCCGAAATGTGATGTTCCCTGCTGCGCAAACCACAGCCAGAGCGCTGCCGCAGGAATGGCAAGGATGACAACTTCGAGGAGAAATCCTTCCGAGGCGCCGACCGGCAGCGTCCGCTTGAAATAGGCGTAAAAGCCCCACGTCACCATGAGGGAGATCGAGACCCACGGCAGGCCACCCACCTCCCACGTCATGATCGCTACGCCGATGACAGCAAGACCGATGGCGACGAGTTGCGCCGGGCGCAGCCGTTCGCCAATCAGCACCGCCGCGAGAAAGATGGAGAACAGAGGATTGATGTAGTACCCCAGCGCCGTCTCCAGCGCTCGCCCCGCACCGATGGCCCAGACATAGGTCAGCCAATTGACGGTGATGAGGCTCGCAGTGAGCAGTGCCATGGCCATGATGCGCGGATTGCGCAGCGCGCGGCCCAAGGCGGGCAGCAATCCCTGCCACCACACGATCAATCCCGCGACGGGCAGCGACCACAGTATCCGGTGCGGCACGATTTCCAGCGCCGGAATATGTGCCATGGCCTTCATGTAGAGCGGCAGGAACCCCCACAGGAAGTAGGCCGCACCTGCATAGATGAAGCCTTGCTTGGTATCACGATTCTCGGCGGGGGGCATGGATGCGTCCTGATGAAAGGCCGTGCCTTTAGCCTACGACCACGCTCCGGCGCCACGTCCAATCCATCAGGCCTGCCTTGCACGTTCAATTGGCCTCAATCGGCGACAACTTCCAGTGAGAACCACTGGCCTGCACGGACTTTAGTGCCCGCTTTTCTCGATCGGTTTGCCCATCGGCTGACCCACGTCCTTCAGCAGCGCCGCGAACCACTTCTGTGTCACGTCAAACGACTTTCCACCCTTGATGCGCGGGAACTCGATGGCACGCAGGGGCTTGCCGCGCTTCTCCTCGTCATGGCCGATGACGCCGGGTACGCCCTTGAGCGCGTTCTTCACGGCCTCGGTGCACATCATCTTGATCAGAGCGAGATCTTCCTTGTTAGCCTTGGCGGAGCGGGCGAAATAGCCTGATTTCTGCACCAGCGTCTTTTCCGCACCCACCATGTCGGCAAAGCGCTTCGCGAACCAGGCGCCCGGATTGATCTTGTCAATTTTCACATGGCCAAAGGCGTCGCGCTCCGGCTCTTCACCCCGCGCCTGCATCTCGGCCACGATGTCGTCAACACCCGCCCCCTCCGACAGGAAGATGGTCACGCAGTCTTCTTCGTCCATGACCTTGCGAAGCCTCTTGGCTTCCGCCTCGAGATCGATGGCAATTTCCGGCACGTAGACGGCGTCAATATCCTTGTAGGCCATGGGAAGGCCGAAGCCCGGTACGAACTTCTGTTTTTTGAGCCGCTTGCGATAGGTTTCCGCCGTCGCCGCCGTCAGCCAGCCGCAGTTGCGGCCCATCACTTCATGGATGAGCAGCATCCGCGGGTTGGTGCTTTGCTCGTTCACAGAATTTTCCCAGAAAATCGCCCCCTGCTCCGCCGCCGTCACGGCCCCCAGCGTCTGGGCAATGGGAATGACGTCATTGTCGATCGTCTTCGGCAGGCCGACCACGGTGAGCTTGTAGTTGTTGTCCGCAAGATAGGCCGCGAGATCTGCGGCCGTCGTATTGGTGTCATCGCCGCCGATGGTGTGAAGGATTGTGATCCCGTCTTTTACCAGTTGTTCCGCCGCCACGTGCAGCGGGTTCTGGCCTTCCTTCACCAGGCCGCGCTTGACGCAATCCTTCACATTGGTGAGTTTGACGCGGGAGTTGCCGATGGGGCTGCCGCCATGCTGAGTGAGGGCCAGGGCATTCGCGCGCACCGCCTTGGTCACGGGCAACGACCAGCCCTTCAGCAGGCCCATGTAGCCATTGCGGTAGCCGATGATTTCGGCCTTCGGCAACTTCTTCGTATACATGTCGATCAGGAAACCCACAGAGGCCGAAAGGCACGGCGCCAGTCCGCCGGCGGTCAACAATGCGATCTTGTGCTTGGGCTGGGCCACGATTCGACTCCGTCTGGTGGAAGGTTGGATGTCGCCTTCCTACGCCGTTCACATTGCAATTTCCAGTCAAGCGGGCGCATGTTCGTCGGCAGAACGCCACGGAGGCATTGATGTCACACGTTTCTCCACAAGTGCCTGCAGATCCGGTCAAGTTGCTCGCCCAAAGGCTCCTGAATACAGAGTACGAGCGCATTCCCGAGCGTGAACGGCGCATCATCGAACGGGTGGCAAAGCGGCTGGTGGTCAGCCGCCACACGGATACTGAACATGTGGCCAGCCTCTCCTTCGGTGAAAGGGTCGCGGACAAGGTGGCGGCCTTCGGCGGCTCCTGGACGTTCCTCGGCCTCTTTGCCTTCTCGCTGGCGGGCTGGGTCATTCTGAACAGCGTGCTGCTTGTGCTGGCCTTCGATCCCTACCCCTACATCCTGCTCAATCTCTTTCTTTCAATGCTCGCGTCCGTTCAGGCGCCCATCATCATGATGTCGCAGAACCGCCACGCGGCCCGCGACCGCATTCAGGCCACCCACGACTACGAGGTCAATCTCAAGGCAGAAATCGAGATCATGGCCTTGCACGAGAAACTGGATGAAATGCGCAACAAGGATCTCGCGGAACTCCTGCGGCATCTCCAGAGAAATGCCTGAAGTCAAGCGTCTCTGTCGCATTTAACTTGAAATCCCGGCGCGTGGGGCCACGTAAGTCCCGTTCACAAACCGGAGGTCACCCATGAACATGTCTTCCACGGCTACGGCAGATGGCGGCGAGACCCATGCCAGTTGTTGCGGCAAATCCCACAAGCGCAAATGGTCGGCGGTGGAACTCGCCGTCATGATCGGCGGCTTCGTGATTTTTTGGCCGATCGGCCTCGTTGCCTTGGGCTTGAAGCTGATCCGCGGGGAAATGTGGCCGGGCGCCTCAGAGTCGACCTCGCCATGGACGGCCTACAAAGCCTGGCGGGACCGCAATCCGGGCGCGTCCTTTTCCACGCCGTTCAGCGCCAGCAGCCGCACCTGGGCCAGCCCCAGTGCATCGGGCAACGCCGCATTCGATGCCTACAAGGCCGAACAACTCGCTCGGCTTGAGGCCGAACGGCGCAAGCTTGAGGACGAGCAGCGGGCCTTTGCGGATTATCTCGTGAAGCTCCGCAAGGCCAAGGATCAGGATGAGTTCGACCGCTTCATGGCCGAGCGCAGCGCGCCCAAGCCGTTCGAGCCCTGAGATTCTGGCCCATTGAATGATTGCGACACCCCGGCCCCTGCGCCGGGGTGTTTTTGTTTCATCG
>CALMLK010000403.1 GCA_937868035.1 uncultured Alphaproteobacteria bacterium | reverse complement strand
CAGGTGCAGATCAACAGCGCCGCCCCCGGCTACTCGCCGCTGGAGACGGAGCAGCGAATCACCTTCCCCGTGGAAACGGCGATGAGCGGCATCCCGAATCTCGACTACACACGCTCCATCTCGCGCTACGGCCTCTCGCAAGTGACGGTCGTTTTCAAAGACGGCACGGACATCTATTGGGGTCGCCAGCAGATCGCGGAACGTCTCGCACAGGCCAAGGAAGCGTTGCCCGCAGGCATCACCTCCGAGATGGGACCGATCTCCACCGGCCTTGGTGAAATCTACATGTGGACGGTGGATGCCAAGCCAGGAGCAAAGAAGGCCGATGGCACTGCCTACACGCCGACGGACCTGCGCGAGATCCAGGATTGGGTCATCAGGCCGCAACTGCGCAACGTGCCCGGCGTGGTCGAGGTGAACACCATCGGCGGTTACGAGAAGCAGTATCACGTCACGCCTGATCCCCGCAAACTCATCGCCTATGGCTTTGGCCTGCGCGACATCGTGGAAGCCTTGGACAAGAACAACGCCAACGTCGGCGCGGGCTACATCGAGCGGAATGGCGAGCAGTATCTCATCCGCGCGCCCGGTCAGGTGAAGACCACGGATGACGTGGAGAACATCGTCATCGGCACCCAGGAAGGCGTGCCCGTGCGCATCCGCGATGTCGCAGGCGTTGATCTCGGCAACGAACTGCGCACCGGAGCAGCCACGCACAATGGCGAGGAGGTCGTGCTCGGCACCACCTTCATGCTCGTGGGTGAGAACTCGCGCACCGTCTCGCGTCGTGTCGCCGACAAGATGGAGGAAGTGAACCGCAGCCTGCCGGAAGGCGTCGTCGCGAACACCGTCTATAACCGCACCAACCTCGTCGATGCCACCATCGAGACCGTGCAGCGCAATCTCTTTGAGGGGGCGGTGCTCGTCATCGTCGTGCTCTTCGCCTTGCTCGGGAACTTCCGCGCCGCGCTCATCGCAGCGGCCATCATTCCGCTCTCCATGCTCTTCACCATCACCGGCATGGTGCAGCAGAAGGTCAGCGGCAATCTCATGAGCTTGGGCGCGCTGGACTTTGGCATCATCGTCGATGGCGCGGTCATCATTGTGGAGAACTGCATCCGCTGCCTCGCCGAGGCGCAGCATCATCAGGGCCGCCTGCTCACTCCGCGCGAGCGCTTCCGCATTGTGCAGGCCGCGACCAAGGAGGTCATCACCCCCAGCATCTTCGGCTCCATCATCATCATGGTCGTGTATCTGCCCATCCTCACGCTCACCGGCGTGGAGGGGAAGATGTTCATCCCCATGGCCTTCACCGTGCTCGTCGCGCTTGGCGGCGCGATGATTTTCTCCCTCACCTTCGTGCCCGCGAGCATCGCCATCTTCCTCAGCGGCAAGGTCAGCGAGAAGGAAAACTTCCTCATCCGTGGGGCCAAAGCCATCTACACCCCGCTGCTGCACGCCTCCATTGCGAATCGTTTCGCGGTCATGCTCGCCGCCGTCGTGCTCGTTGTCTTGAGCTTGCTCGTCAGCACGCGCATGGGCACCGAGTTCGTGCCCAGCTTGGATGAAGGCGATGTGGCGCTGCAAGCCCTGCGAATGCCCGGCACCGGCCTCGCGCAGAGCGTGGCCATGCAGAAGCAGCTCGAAAAGGCGCTCATGGAAATCCCCGAGGTGAAGGAAGTCTTCGCCCGCGTCGGCACCGCCGAAGTCGCCAGCGACCCCATGCCGCCGAGCATTGCCGATGGCTACGTCATGCTGAAGCCAAGAGAGCAGTGGCCCGATCCCGAGATGACCAAGGATGAGGTGCTGGAGAAAATCCTCGCCGTCGCCGCCAACCAACCCGGCAACAACTACGAGGCCTCGCAGCCCATCCAGCTTCGCTTCAATGAACTCATCTCGGGCGTGCGTAGTGATTTGGGCGTGAAGATCTTCGGTGACGACATGGATGTCATGCTGCGCACCGGCAACCAGATCGCTGGCATGTTGCGCAAGATCGACGGGGCCGAAGACATCAAGGTCGAGCAAGTCGGCGGCCTGCCCATGCTCACCATCCAACTAAAGCGCGAAGTCATGGCCCGCTACGGCCTCAGCGTTGAAGAAGTGCAACAGGTCATCTCTGCCGCGCTCGGTGGTGCGGCAGCGGGCAGCATGTTCGAGGGCGACCGCCGTTTCGACATCGTCGTGCGCTTGCCGGAAAAACTGCGCAACGATCTCGATGCCATCCGCCACATCCCCATCAAGCTCCCCGAAGCCAAAGGCGAGCACGGCGAGGAATACAAGAAGGTGTCCTTCGCAAAACAAACCAGCGCGCCGCAGTTCATTCCCTTGAGCGAAGTCGCCAGCTTTGAAGAAGCCCCCGGCCCCAACCAGATCAGCCGCGAGAGCGGCAAGCGCCTCATGGTCGTCACCTGCAACATCCGTGGCCGCGACATCGGCGGCTTCGTCGGTGAAGCCCAGACCGCCATCCGCGACAAGGTGAAAATCCCCGCCGGTTACTGGCTCGCGTGGGGCGGCCAGTTCGAGCAATTGCAGTCCGCCAGCCAGCGCCTGAAGATCGTCGTGCCCGTCGCCTTGCTGCTCATCTTCATCTTGCTGTTCATGGCCTTCGGCAGCGTCAAGGACTCGCTGCTTGTCTTCAGCGGCGTGCCGCTCGCGCTCACTGGCGGCATCCTCGCGCTCTGGTTCCGCGACATCTCGCTGAGCATCTCCGCAGGCGTCGGCTTTATCGCCTTGAGCGGCGTCGCCGTGCTCAATGGCGTGGTCATGGTCAGCTTCATCAACAAGCTGCGCCAGCAAGGCAAATCCCTCGACGACGCCATCACCGAAGGCAGCCTCACAAGACTGCGCCCCGTGCTCATGACCGCCATTGTTGCCGCCCTCGGCTTCGTCCCCATGGCACTAGCGCACGGACGCGGAGCGGAGGTGCAGAAGCCCTTAGCCACCGTCGTCATCGGCGGCATTATCAGCGCCACGCTGCTCACCTTGCTCGTGCTGCCCGCGCTCTATCGCATCTTCCACAAGCACGGGGATTTGAAGGTGCCG
>CALMLK010000402.1 GCA_937868035.1 uncultured Alphaproteobacteria bacterium | reverse complement strand
GAGACACACTTCTTCCTCATTCACCGTCTCATTCACACGCCCTTCCTCTACAAGTATGTGCATTCGGTGAATCACAACTCGGTCAATCCCTCGCCCTTCTCCTCGCTCTCCATGCATCCGGTGGAATTGGTGCTCTATCTCGGCATGGCGTTGTGGCACCTGGTCATTCCCTCCAACCCGATCCTCGCGCTGTATCAGTTGCACCGCGCCGCCTTTGGCGCCATTCCCGGCCACATCGGGTTCGACAAGATCGAGACGGGTGAGAACAAGGGCATGGCGACCCACGCCTACATTCACTACCTCCACCACAAATATTTCGAGGTGAACTATGGCGACGGACTCGTCCCCTTCGACAAGTGGTTCGGCACATTCCACGACGGCTCCAAGGACGGCGAGGCGCGCATGAACGCCCGCTTCCAGAAACGCAAGGCCAAGGCCAATAGCGGCCAGGGCGCGGGAGTGTGACGGCCATGGTACAATGGATCACAGCCTGTGCACTCGACAGCATCGAACAGGAAGGCGTGAAGCGCTTCGATCATGCCGGCAAGACCTATGCGGTCTACCGCTCGGCCGCCGACGAAGTCTTCTGCTCCGATGGCCTCTGCACCCATGAATCCGTCCACCTCGCGGATGGTCTGGTCATGGACTACGAAATCGAATGTCCCAAGCATTCCGGCGCCTTCGACATCCGCTCCGGTGAGGCCATGCGCCTGCCCGCCTGCAAGAACCTCAAGATGCATGAGGCGAAGGTGGAAGCGGGCATGGTGTTGCTGCGCCTCGCCTAGGCAAGCTCACACCAGCAACGGTCTGATCATCTCCACGCCGCGCGTCACAAGTGATGGTTTGCCCCGCGCCTCGACATTCAACCGCATCACAGGCTCGGTGTTGGAGGCCCGGAGATTGAAGCGCCAGTCGCCGAAATCCGCGCTCAGCCCGTCCGTGTCTTCGCAGAGCGCCTGCCCGGCTACGGCGGCGCGTACGCGCGCAAGTGCTGCTGCCGCATCTCCCACCACCACATTGATTTCGCCAGAGGACGGGAACGCCGCCCTGCGTTCACGCACCAGGCTGGCAAGCGGCCCGTGAGCGCTGATGATCTCCGCCATCACCAGCCACGGAATCATGCCGGAGTCGCAGGCATGGAAATCCCGGAAATAGTGATGCGCCGACATTTCACCGCCATAGATCGCACAGGTCTCTCGCATCGCTTGCTTGATGGTGACATGTCCAGTCCGGGACTGAACCGCACGCCCCCCAAGATTCCTCACAATATCCTGCATGTTCCAGATCACCCGCGGATCATGCACGACGGCTGCACCGGCTTCGCGCGCCAGAAAATGCCCGGCCAGCAATCCCACGGCATATTCACCGTCGATGAATGCGCCGGTGTGATCGAAGAAGAAACATCGGTCGAAATCACCGTCCCAGGCCACGCCGAAATCCACCCCGCACGCCCGCACCGAATCCGACGTCTCGTCCCGGTTCTCGGGAAGCAGCGGATTGGGCACGCCACGGGGAAAGCGCCCATCAGGTTCGTGGTTCATGCACACGAAGCTGAGCGGTGCTCCACTCTCGTTGAGGCGCGCTGAGATAGCGTCGAAGGTGGGGCCGGCCGCACCATGGCCCGCATTGACGAGGATGCGGAGCGGCCTCAGGCGTTGCACGTCCACAAAGGAAATCATACGTTGGACATACGCCTCCCGCGCCCCGGCGCTCCGATCGGTCGAACGCCCTGCGGCGCGCACCGGTCCGGCATCGGCGGTCGCGGCGCGCTCGCGGAGTGCCGCGAATACATCCGGTGCCAGCGGTGCCGAGCCTGCGCCCACGAATTTCACGCCATTGTCGCTGATCGGGTTATGCGAGGCCGTGATGCACATCCCTCCTCCTGCTGCGAAATGGCTGGTGGCGCTGTAGACCTCCTCCGTGCCGCACAGCCCGAGGTCCATCACCTCGCAACCCGCCTCTGTGAGAGCCCGCGCCGCCACCGCCGCAAACCCCGCAGATGACGGCCGGTTATCATGCCCCAGCACCATGCTCCGTGCCCTTGTCACATCAGCAAAGGCACCTGCAATGCGGGCAATCACCCCATCAACAAGATCGGCACCGATGCGGCCCCGCACGTCATAACTCTTGAAACAGCGGCGAACCCTCGCCGCGTCAGGGCCGGGCATAGACGTCTTCATGGCGCACGATGTCGTCTTCCGCCAGGTAGCCGCCTGTCTGCACCTCGATCAACACCAGGGGAATCTTTCCGGGATTGTGCAGGCGATGAATGGCACCGAGCGGCACATAGACGCTCTCGTTCTCGGCCGCGAGCCGCGTCTCCCCCCCAATGGTCACATGGGCCGTGCCTTCGACAACCACCCAATGCTCCGACCGGTGATGATGCGATTGCAGCGAAAGCGTTCCGGCCGGATTGACCACGATCCGTTTCACGTGGAAGCGGGGGCCTGCGACAAGTGTTTCGTACCAGCCCCACGGGCGGTGTGTGCGCGGCATTTCCGTGGCCTGCCGGGCACCCCGGCTCTTCAACGTTTGCACGGCGACCCTTACATCCTGCGCACAGTCCTTGCGGGCGACAAGTATGGCATCGGGCGTGGCAACGGCGATGATGTTGTCGAGACCGATTCCCACAAGCTCCTGTGTCTCGCTTGTGCCACGCAGCAGGCTGCCGCTGCAGTTGATGGCGGTGGCCGCCCCGCACATCACGTTGCCATCTGCATCGGCATTGCTTTCGCGCCAGACCGAATGCCAATCCCCCAGATCGGACCATGCGCCGCCATAGGGCATGACCATCAGGTTCCCCGCTCTTTCCATGATGGCGTAGTCGATGGAGATGTCCTCAAGCCCGGACCATGGTGCAGCGGCAAGACGCGTGAACCCGAGATCGGGACGGGCCTCTTCAACCGCGCGCCTCACCAGCGCCAGCGTCTCCGGTGCAAGCCGTTCGAAAGCCGCGATCAGCGTGGAGGCCGTGAACAGGAAGATGCCGGCGTTCCACAGCGTATGACCTGACGCAATCAACTCCTCCGCATAGGCGCGGGGCGGCTTCTCGATGAAGCGCGCCAATGGCAGCGGCGCGCAAGGTCCCGCTGCGGGGTGCTCCGCCAACTGCAGATAGCCGTAGCCCGTTTCCGCCCGCGTGGGCCGGATGCCGAAGGTGATGATATGGCCCGCCTGCGCCTGTGGCACGGCGGCCCTCACCGCCTCGCGGAAATCCTGCGGCTGCCCCACCACATGATCGGACGGCGCCACAACCATGAGCGTCTGCGGATCAATCCTCGCCTGATGCAGGGCCGCCGCGAGAATGGCGGCAGCGGTGTTCCGCGCGTCGGGCTCGATGAGAATGGCAGTGGGCGCGAC
>CALMLK010000401.1 GCA_937868035.1 uncultured Alphaproteobacteria bacterium | reverse complement strand
CAATCAGGAAGGACGGGATGCCCGCGTCCTTGGCCTTCTGCACGGCCGCAACCGTGGCGTCGGCACCGGCATTGTCGAGGATGATCGCCTTGGCGCCGCGGGCAATGGCGGTGTCGATCAGTTCGGACTGCTTGTTGGCGTCGTCGTCATGGGAGGCCACAAGCGTCTCGTAGCCCAGTTCCTTGGCCTTGGAGGACGCGCCATCGGCTTCCGCCTTGAAGAACGGATTGTCCGGCGAGGGCGTGATGATGGCGATCAGGTCGGCGGCCTGCGCGGTTGCGATGGGTGCCAGGGCCATGACGCCAAACATGGCGGCAACGGCAACACGGCGGGTGAGCTTCATCATGGTTTTTCCTCCCTTTGTGATGAAATCAGGTGATGCGCTTGATGGATGCAGCGATTTCTTCGGGTTCGAAGACGCGCTTCCAGTCGTCGCGCATCAGAACGGGCTTGCCGAACTGGATGGCCTTGTTGCAGGCATCGGAGAAGACGCCGGGCTGTTCCTTGAAGATGACGGCGCCGAGGATGTTGAGATGGCCGAGGAGGAAATCGCGGGCCGCATCCGCGGGAACGCCGCGGCGCACCACTTCATCCATCGCTTCGCGCATCACGTCGAGCAAGGACGCCGCAACGGTTTCGGCGAGGCCGGGTTCGAGCAAGGCAAGCTGCTCCACGGTGAGGCGGTGCGAGCGCATGACGGGGGACCAGATGGTCTTCGCCACCTCTTCGCCCACGGCATAGTCGCTGTCCGGACCCTGCATCAGGCAGCAGACGATGGCCTGCTTCGCGGCGATGCCGCCGAAGCGGTCCAGCTTCGCCTTCATGTCGGTTTCATCATTGAAGATGGGGGGATGGCAGGGATGGGTGACGAAGTATGTGATGTCCTTGCGGTCGGGAAGATGGCCCGCGTAGGGGGCGGCCGCGTCCAGCACGATCACCATCGTACCAGGCTTCAGCTTGTCCACGATGGAATGAGCGACCTTGCCGATGGCCGTGTCCGGCACCGCGAGGACCACGATCTCCGCGCCATCCAGTGCATGTTCGGTACTGTCCGCCTGCCAGCCCAGTTCATCGCGGAGGCGGGCCTTCCCGGCGTCGCTCACCTCCACGGGGGACACGGTGTAGCGTGAATTCTTGAGGTTGGCGCCAAGGCGCATCCCCATTTTGCCACCAGCTCCGAACAGCGCGATCTTGGTCATGACACCTCCGTGGAGGGCCTGTCTTTCACATCTGGTATGATGAGTCAATCATTCTACAACTGCATTCTTGCCGGAGGGCGCAATCGGTGATTATCCTGCCGGCCATGAAACGCCCGGTAGCCCAGCGCAAAACCCCGAAATCCGCCTCCGCCTGGCTGAACGCGGGTAAGCTGCGGATCCAGTTCATGTCCGGCAATCTCGGGTCGATCTATCTGGACGGGATCGAGGTTCTGCGCGGCATTTCCTATCTCGTGCGGGATGCCAACTGGGGCACCTGCCCCGCCAGGATCACAGGCCTCAAGACCGCACGCGGCAAGGGCGGCACGGAGGTGCGCTACACCTCCGTCACCGAAACGGACGGGGCGCGGCTGACGATGCAGGCGGTGATCCACATCTCGCCCCAACAGGTTTCATTCCACGCGCGGGTACACCGGATGGTGACATCCGCACCAATCGCACCGGCTTCGTGGTGTTGCATGCCATCAATGGCGTTGCGGGACGGCCCGTTACGGTCACGCACACGGATGGATCGGTTGAACGCGCGCGCTTCCCCAAGGTCATCAGCCCGGCGCAACCCTTCTTCGACATTCGCGCACTCGAACATTCACCAGCGCCCGGCCTCAAGGCGCATGTGCGCATGGAGGGGCAGAAGTTCGAAATGGAGGACCAGCGCAACTGGACCGATGCGTCCTACAAGACCTATGTGCGCTCGCTGTTCGATCCCTGGCCCTATGTGCTGAAGGCGGGCGAGACATTCGAGCAATCGGTCACGCTGACCTTGAAAGGCAGCAGCAAGCGCAGCGGAGTGAAGGCCGCAAAGCAGGCCGCTGCGTTGGTGAAGGTACCCGAGATCGGCATCGCCATCGGGCCGGACGAGGTGGAGGCGAGCCTGCGGCAGGTCAAACTCCTCAAGCGTCTGGCGCCCCGGCATCTCACCTTCACCATCGGCGGCCTCAATGGCAGCGGTGGCGAATTGAATTCCACCTGCATCGCCTACGGGCGATTGGCCGAAGCCAGCGGCGTGCCCGTGACGCTGGAGATCGTGTTGCCGGCCCGTGCTGCCGCAAGTGAGGAAATGGCCGAGATGGCCGCTGCCGTCGAGAGCGCCGGGCTTGCGCCCAAGCGTGTGGTGGTCACTCACATACATGACCTGAAATCATTCCAGCCCACGGACAAGCGGCCATGGGGACCGACCTATGAAGAGATGGCGGCGGCGGCGCGGCAACATTTTCCACAGGCCGAAATCGGCGGCGGCATGATCTCATTCTTCACCGAGTTGAACCGCAAGCGGCCTCCGGCGGGCGTGTTCGATTTCATCACCCACGCCATCTGCCCGATCGTGCATGACGCCAGCGACGAGGCCGTGATGCAGACGCTGGAAGCGCTGCCGCATGTCTTTGCGTCGGGGCGATCATTCATCGGCAAGACGCCCTATCACCTGGGGCCGAGCAGCATCGGGGCGCGTCTCAATCCCTATGGTGCAAGCCTTGCATCCAATCCGCTCTCCAGGCGCATGTGCCTCGCGCCCAACGACCCACGCCAGTTCACGGCCTTTGCCGTGACGTGGAACAAGGCTGTCATCCTTTCGGCGGCGCAGGCGGGACTTGCGTCGGTCACGCTGTCGGCGCTCACTGGCCCTCGCGGTCTTGTGACCGCCAGTGGACGCGCCTCACCGCTGTTCGACTATCTCGCTGCCGTGATGCCGTTCAGCGGCAAGCGCATGAGCGAGTCGGCTTTCGCGCGGCTGGGGAAGGGCTGATTCTCTCACTCCCGGTTCACTTGCGGCGCAAGGGTGCCATGGCCTTCAACATGGCGACCACCAAGGCATCGCGTTGCCGCGACAGAACCTCCTGGGTCTGACCCTTGGCTTCCTCCTGCACGCCGGCCACCAGCATCTTGATGATGCCGGGGTCGAAATGAATCTGTCCGAGATCATCCCACCAGCGGTTGAAGCTGGGGCCGTAACGTTCGCAGTAGGCGCCAAGCCCACCTTCACCGGCGGCGAGATGGAACAGGAGGTTGGGACCCATTGCGGCCCAGCGCAATCCCGGTCCGGCCCAGATGGATGTATCGACATCTTCCACCGTCGCAACACCGGTCTGCACGAGATGGATCGCCTCCCGCCATAGCGCGGCCTGCAGGCGGTTGGCGACATGGCCGGGAATCTCGCGGCGGACACGGATCGTCACCTTTCCGATCGCGGCATAGAATGCTTCAGCGCGTTCGACGACGCCCGGTGCGGTGCGATCATTGCCCATGACTTCCACCAGCGGCACCAGATGGGGCGGATTGAACGGATGACCCAGCACGAAGCGCGCCGGATTCTTCCAGCCCCCCTGCATCTCCGTCATCGTGAGACCGGAGGCGGAGGAGGATACCACGGCATCGGGTGACAGGGCCTCCTCGATGTCGCGGTAAAGCGCGTGCTTCATCTCGATCTTCTCCGGCACGCTTTCCTGCACGAAGACAGCGCCGCGCACCGCGTCCGCAGGCGAGGCATGAAAGGTCAGCGCGGGGACTTCAGCCACTTTGACAAGACCGAGTTCCTGCAAAACGGGCCAGGCAGTTGCGACGTAGCCGCGAACGAAGGCCTCCGCATTCGGAGCCGGATCATAGACAGCCACACTGCGGCCTGAGGCCAGGAAGAGCGATGCCCAGCTGGCGCCGATCACGCCTGCGCCCAATACCGCCACCTTTTCATTTTCACTCATTGACG
>CALMLK010000400.1 GCA_937868035.1 uncultured Alphaproteobacteria bacterium | reverse complement strand
CGCCTCACGCCTTGCGCTTGGGAGCGGCCGCGAGGGCCAGTCCGGCGAGGACCAGCGCCACGCCTGCGGCAAAGCTCAGGCCCAGCGTGTCGCCGAACAGCAATGCGGCGGCGCCGATCCCGAAGATCGGCTGGAGGTATTGCACGCTGGCGGCAATGCGCGCCGGCACGGTGCGGAGAAGATAGAGCCACAGGATGAGGCCGACCACCGTCACCATGACGCCGAGATAGGCCGTGGCCGCAAGTCCGGCGAGGGTGATCTCCACCGGCTCGTGGCCCATCTCCCACGCCGCCATGGGCATCACGGTCAGCAACCCCACCAGCATGTTCCACGCCGCAACGGGCATCAGCCCGTATTTCTCGGTCAGTTCCGCGCTCCAGATATAATAGAAGGCAATGCCCACGGCCGAGACCATCATCCAGGCCACGCCGGTGAGCGTCGTCTTCGCGGCATCATCGGCACCTGATCCGCTGCCGGTCGCGACCAGTGCTATGCCCGCCGAGGCCGCCAGCAGACCCAGCCATTGCAGGGGCGTCACCGGCTGCTTCAGCCGGAAGGCCGCGAAGATCACCATGAACAACGGAATGGTCGCCGAGAGAATGGTCGCCACCGAAGCCGATGTCGCCTGCACGCCGAAGGACTGGGCTACGTTGCCAAGCGTGATCCCCATCACGCCCAACCCGACGATGCTGGGGATTGCTGCGCGCGGCACCCACAGCTGACGCCGCGCCATGACCATGAACAGCGGCACCGCCACCATGAAGCGCAGTGCCGTGAAGGTCATGGGCGGAATGGTGCCGAGGCCCAGTTTCGTGATCGGAATGGAGAGGCCCCACATCAGCGCCAGCAGGAACATGGCACCCGCACTGCGCGGCGTAAGCACCGCGGAAAGCGTGTGCGGCTGGGGCATCGGGGCTGTTCCCACGGCATCTTGGGACATGATTTTCGAACCCCTGCGGAATTGGCACTGCTGTGTTTCCGTGTCATGAGTATCGGCCGTAAAGCCCGCAGACAACTTATTCGTTTTCACAGGATGCGTGAGCAATACTCACGCATGAACCGATGCCCGACCAGCTCCCGCCGCTCCAGACCCTGCGCGCCTTCGAGGCCACGGCCCGGCGTCTCAGCATGACGCGTGCTGCAGAAGAACTGCATGTCACCCACGGTGCCGTGAGCCGCCAGATCCGGGCCCTTGAGCGCCACCTTGGCGTGGCACTGTTTCACCGTCACACCCGTCGCATCGACCTCACCCGCGAGGGACAGTCATTCTACGGCACGGTCACGCGCCTCTTCTCGGAATTGGGACGCGAGACGGAAGCAATCCGGCGGCGCGATGATACGCTCCGTCTGGTGATCAGTTCCGGTGTGTCCTTCGCCAGCAAGTGGCTGACACCCCGCCTGCACCGCCTGATGGCGCAACACCCGGACCTTGATGTGCATCTCGATGTCACCGACGCAGCCGTCGATTTCACGGCGGGCCAGGTTGATGTGGCCTTCAGGTATGGCCCCGGCCATTACCCGGCAGCTGCCGCAGAGCGCATCATGAATGAAACAGTCTCGCCGGTATGCGCGCCGGATTATCGCGCGCGCATGGGCGGACTCGCTTCCATCAGGGATCTGGAACGGTGCCAGCTCATCCATGAAATCGGCTGGAACATGACGTGGGAGCGGTGGTTCGCCATGATGCAGTTGTCTTACCCGGGCATGCGCGGCCCCGGATACAGCCATGGCAGCATGTCCATTGATGCAGCGATCGGTGGGGCAGGCGTAGCGCTGGGGCGCAGCGTGCTGGTCGCGGAGGATCTGGCGGCGGGCCGTCTTGTAGCACCCTTCCCGGCGGCACGGCTTGAAGTGAAGTGGGGCTATGACCTTGTCTACCGCTCGGGCAACCAGGACCACCCGAAAGTCCGGGCTGTCCGGGCATGGATCATGAGCGAGGTGCACGCCTTCCGGCGCGCCACCGAAGCCTCTTCGCAGTCGCAATAATTTAACCCGTCATTCACTTGTGATGCGCAACCTGCATGCCTAAATCGGCCCTCAGCGGCGGGATTCGCTTTGCCGCGCAGTGATTTGAAATGACAACTAAATTGACGAATGGCCGGCGCATCGGCGCGGCCCACCTTGCCTCCAAGATCATGTCGCCAGCGGAAGCCGCCGCACTCATTCGCCCCGGCAGCAATGTCGGCATGAGCGGCTTCACGGGCTCCGGCCATCCCAAGGCCGTTCCGCTCGCACTCGCCGAGATCATCAACGCCCGCCATGCTGCAGGCGAGGCCTTCAAGGTCAACATCTGGAGCGGCGCCTCCACCGCCCCGGAACTCGATGGTGCGCTCGCCAAGGCAGATGGCATCGACGTGCGCCTCCCCTACCAGTCGGATCCCACCTGCCGCCAGCGCATCAATGCCGGGCAAATGAACTACATCGACATGCACCTCTCGCACGTGGCGCAACACGCCTGGTTCGGCTTCTTCGGCCCGTTGGATTACGCCGTCATCGAAGTGACCGGCATCAACGAAGACGGCAGCCTCATTCCGTCCACTGCTGTCGGCAACAACAAGACCTGGCTCGATCTCGCCCAGAACATCATCCTCGAAGTGAACAGCGCCCAGGACCTTCGTCTCGAGGGCATGCACGACATCTACTACGGCACCGCACTTCCCCCGCAGCGCAAGCCCATCCCCATGACGAAGCCATCAGACAGGATTGGCGTGCCGCACCTGAGCTGCAACCCCGCCAAGATCATCGCCATCGTCGAGACCAATCTGCCGGACCGTCACACCGATTTTGCGGCACCGGACGCCACGTCTCAGGCCATCGCCGCGCACATGCTGGAATTCCTCCAGCATGAGGTCAGGGCGGGCCGCATGCCGGAAAACCTGTTGCCGCTGCAATCAGGCGTGGGCAACGTCGCCAATGCCGTGCTGGCAGGCCTCGAGGATGCGCCCTTTGAAGACCTCACCGCCTACACCGAGGTCCTGCAGGATGGCATGCTGCGCCTCATCCGCGCGGGCCGGCTCACCTCGGCCTCGGCCTCGGCAATCTCGCTCTCTGAAGCGGCGCTGCGCGACTTCCTCGACAACATTGATTTCTATCGCGAGCGCATCATCCTGCGCCCGCAGGAAATCTCCAACCATCCCGAGGTGGTGCGCCGGCTTGGTCTCATCGCCATGAACAGCATGATCGAGGCCGACATCTACGGCAACGTGAATTCGACCCACATCAACGGCACCAGCATCATGAACGGAATCGGCGGCTCCGGTGATTTTGCCCGCAACGCCTATCTCAACTTCTTCATGACGCCATCGACGGCGAAGGGCGGCAGCATCTCCTGCATCGTGCCCATGGTCACCCACGTCGACCACACCGAGCATGATGTGCAGGTGATCGTGACGGAGCAGGGCCTTGCCGATCTGCGCGGCCTCAGCCCCAAGCAGCGCGCCGCCGTCATCACCGCCAATTGCGCCCATCCGAAATTCCGTGCCGCCCTCAACGAATATTTCGCCCGCGCGCTGCGCACCTCGCCAGGCAAGCACACACCACACCTGATGGATGAGGCCTTTGGCTTCATGCAAACGTGGGCGCAGGAACATGCCCCCGTTCCGCTGCGCCGTCCGGATGCCGCGTAAGGCTCAGTCAACGCCCACTTCTGCCAGCAGTCGCCGCACCGAAGCCTTGAAGCGCGCCACGCCACCCTGCGAGCGCGCCATCATCATCAATCCTTCCAGCGAGCCCACGAGGAACTGTGCCACGTCCGCGGGCTTGCCCTCGAAGGCAAGTTCGCCCTGCTTGCGGCCATCACCCAGAACCTGCGTGAGCCAGGCCTCGCTGTGCGTGAAGAACAGCGCCAGTTGCTCCCGCATGTCGCCGGGCAGTGTTTCGAACTCCGCCGTCAGCATGCCGCACAGGCACATGCGCTGGTCGGCCAGCACGCCGTCAGCGGCGAAGGACTGCCCGCCAGCCTGCGGT
>CALMLK010000399.1 GCA_937868035.1 uncultured Alphaproteobacteria bacterium | reverse complement strand
AGTGTCGTCTTCGAAGACGGCATTGGAGTCGCCATTCACGAAGGAAACTTCTAGTTCACCACGCAGGTTTTCGTTGATGTTGCCGCCGAGGGCCGCACCCACGGTGAAGCCAGACTTGAACTCAGCCACATAGTCGCTGCCCGTGTAGTTGAAGTGCGTGTCAACGATCTGCGCCAAGCCGCCAAACACCGACACATAGTTGTTGGTCATTTCGGCGGGCTCGCCCTGCTGCGTGCCGCCGAAGTCGTAGGTGCCGCCCACCTGCAGGATGTGATTGTGGGTGGCGATGTCGTAGTTGTAGTCCCATCCACCGCCACCACGGATCATCGCGTCGATGATGCTCTTGTAGCGGTAACCCACATCCATGGAGAAATTGTCGGTCACCGGCATGCGGGCGCCGAAGCCGAACTGCCCTGCGATTCCCACGCCCGTCTTGGACGAAAGTTCGCCCGTTGCATCGGCGTTGTCGAAAGTCACGGCTCCGAAACCCACGCCACCACCGACATAGGGGCGCAGCATGCCGAAGTCGAAGTCCTTCCACACGTTGAGGAGGAAGAAGAACTGGTTCACATCGCCGCTCGCCACATCCGGGGAAGCCGCATCGAATTCAACGCCGGAGAGGTTCGTGTTGACATAGGAGACTTCCGCTTCGCCACGCAGGCCCGGTGCAAGCTGTGTACCGGCGGCAGCGCCCACCGTGAATCCGGTCTTCTGGTCCAGCGCATAGATCGAGCCTTCATATTCCCACGACATGGTGTCCGGGAAGGCCGCACCGCCAAACAGGCTGAGGTAGACACCGGAATCTCCGGCTGCCGGCGGCATCACGACACCGTTGCCCCGGAAGGCATAGGTAAGGCCCGCCTGAATGGAGTGGTTGTAGAACGAAAACGCGCCGCTGTAGTCGGGGCTGGCCTTCTCGGTGGCGTCAATGGCGCCCTTGAACCGGTAGCCGAGGTCAAGCGCCAGCCTGTCGGTCATTGCGTATCGCACGCCAGCACCGGCCTGAACGGCAAAGGCCAGTTCATTGTCGAAATCGAAATCCGATGTTTCACCGGTGCCATCGCCGCTCAGCAGCGCAAGGCCGATGCCACCGCCAACGTAAGGCTGGAAGGCCGAGCTGGTGCGGAAGTCCTTCCACAGGTTGGTCATCATGAAGATGCCAGACATATCGCCGCTCTCTGGTTCATACGGCGTATCGTCGTAGGTGGCTCCCTTGAAACCGTTGCTCACAAAGGAAAGTTCACGTTCCATGCGCACGCCGTCGGCCACATAGCTGCCGACAGCGGCGCCGACCGTGAAGCCGTTCTTCATGCGGAAGTCATAGTGATCGGTGCTGAACGATGCGTGGGCCCGGGCCCAGTCGAAGCCGCCAAACACACTCACATACCAGGTGTCATAGGCCATCGGCGCCACGTCGGCCGCTTGCGCCGGGGCAGCAAATGCCGCCGATGCGAGAAGAAGTCCGAATGCTGAAACGGAATACTTGAGAGAAGACGTCATGACCCATCCTGCAGAATCAAACTGTCCCCCGACGCATGAACGTTAACTGCGAAGCACTTGGCACCAAACCAACCAAAAGTTGAACGCGCTTCATTGGAGCCTCGCTGTGGCAAACCCGCCACAAAGCATTTACAAGAAGTTAACGGCGAGGGTCCGCAGCGGGAGGGCGAAGACGCGCCTCGGTGGTCGAGGTCCAGGCCCCGGCGCCAGGGGCTTCGGTATCATGCCAAAAGAATGTCGCATTTGGCTCGCCCCGACAATGGCGAATTGCGTATAAATCCCGCCATGACCGAGCAGAACCCTCTCATTGTCTTCACGCCTTCGGGCAAGCGCGGCCGCTTTGCGAAGGGCACGCCTGTGCTGCAAGCCGCCCGCGCGCTGGGCGTCGATATCGATTCCGTCTGCGGCGGGCGCGCCATCTGCGGCCGCTGCCAGATCACCGTGGGCGAAGGCGAATTCGCCAAGCACGGCATCTCGTCGGCGACCGACCATGTGAGCGGCGTCACACAGGTGGAACAGCGCTACGACCGCATCCGCGGTCTCCCCGCCGGCCGCCGCCTGTCGTGCCAGACGCAAATCCTCGGTGATCTCGTCATCGACGTGCCGCCGGAAAGCCAGGTGCACAAGCAGGTGGTGCGCAAGGAAGCGGACACGCGCGTCATCGAACTCGATCCGGCCACGCACCTCTACTACATCGAGGTGGAAGAGCCGGACATGCACAACCCCTCCTCCGATCTCGAGCGCGTCTACATGGCGCTCAAAAGCCAGTGGGGCGTGGACAACGTGACCTGCGATCTCTCCATCATCACCGACTTGCAGAAGACCTTGCGCAAGGGCGAATGGAAGATCACCTGTGCCATCTATTCGCGCGCACCCGGTGGCGGCAACCGCCTCTCCGCCATCTGGCCCGGCTTCCATGACTCGCTCTTCGGCCTCGCCATCGACGTGGGATCCACCACCATCGCGGCGCATCTCACCAATCTCTCCACGGGGGAAGTCGTCTCGTCGGCGGGGTTGATGAACCCGCAGATCCGTTTCGGCGAAGACCTGATGAGCCGCGTCTCCTACGTGATGATGAATCCCGGCGGCGAAAAGGAAATGACCACGGCCATCCGCACGGCATTGCAGCAGCTCGCCGAGGAAGTGGCCACCCGCGCCAATCTTCCGCTCACGGACATTCTGGAAGTGGTGCTGGTCGGCAATCCGGTCATGCATCACCTGTTCCTTGGTGTGGACCCCACGGAACTGGGCGGTGCGCCCTTCGCGCTGGCCACGGGCCTTCCCCTCACCTTCCCGGCGCGCGAGATGGATTTCAAGTTGAACGCCGGCGCCTGGGCCTATGTGCTGCCCTGCATCGCGGGCCACGTGGGCGCGGATGCCGCGGGCGTCGTGCTGTCGGAAGCGCCGCACACGCAGGATGAATACATGCTCTGCGTCGATGTCGGCACCAATGCGGAAATCGTGCTGGGCTCGAAGCGCCGCCTGCTCGCCTGCTCGTCGCCCACCGGACCCGCCTTTGAGGGCGCACAGATTTCATCCGGCCAGCGCGCGGCACCAGGCGCCATCGAGCGAATCCGCATCAACCCGCAAACACTGGAGCCGCGCTTCAAGGTGATCGGCTCCGACCTGTGGTCGGACGAACCGGGCTTCGAGGAAGCCATTGCCTCCACCGGCGTCACCGGCATTTGCGGCTCCGGCATCATCGAGGCGATTGCGGAGATGTATCTCGCAGGCATCATCAGCCAGGATGGCCTGATCGACGGCGCGCTTGCCGCGCAGTCTCCGCGCATCGAACCCTACAAGCGCACCTTCAACTATGTGATCCGCACGCCCAAGGAAGAC
>CALMLK010000398.1 GCA_937868035.1 uncultured Alphaproteobacteria bacterium | reverse complement strand
ATAATCTGATTTCGCTCAGAGCGGAATGTTATCGTGCTTCTTCCACGGGTTATCAAGCTTCTTGCCCTTCAGCATGTCCAGTGCCCGGGCCACCCGGCGGCGGGTGGAATGGGGCATGATCACATCGTCGAGGAAGCCCCGCTCCGCCGCCACGAAGGGGTTGGCGAAACGGTTCTCGTAATCCTTGATGCGGGCGGCGATCTTTTCCTTGTCGCCCAGTTCGGCGCGATAGATGATTTCCGCAGCTCCCTTTGAGCCCATGACGGCGATTTCAGCGGTGGGCCAGGCATAGTTGATGTCGCCGCGCAGGTGCTTGGAGGCCATCACGACATAGGCACCACCATAGGCCTTGCGGGTGATGACGGTGATCTTCGGCACGGTGGCTTCGGCGTAGGCGAAGAGCAGCTTGGCGCCGTGCTTGATCAGGCCGCCGTATTCCTGCGCCGTGCCCGGCAGGAAGCCCGGCACGTCCACGAAGCTGATGACCGGGATGTTGAAGCAATCGCAGAAGCGCACGAAGCGTGCGCCCTTGCGGCCTGCATCCGAATCCAGCACGCCCGCCAGTACCATGGGCTGGTTTGCCACGATCCCCACGGTGCGGCCCTTGATGCGCGCAAAGCCGGTGATGATGTTGCGGGCGTGGGCTTCCTGGATTTCGAAGAAGTCGCCCTCGTCCACCGTCTTGAGGATCAGCTCCTTCATGTCATAGGGCTGGTTGGGATTGGCCGGAATGAGTGTGTCTAGACTGGGCACCACCTCCTCCGCGCTGTCGAGTTGCGGCAGTTCCGGCAAGTCCGCCGTGTTGGACGACGGCAGGAAATCGATGAGGCGGCGCATCTGCAACAGCGCCTCCACGTCGTTGTCGAAGGCGCGGTCGGCGATGGATGAGCGTGTGGTGTGGACCGAGGCACCGCCCAGTTCTTCCGCCGTCACCGTTTCGTTGGTCACGGTCTTCACCACATCGGGGCCGGTCACGAACATGTAGCTCGTATCGCGGACCATGAAGATGAAGTCCGTCATTGCGGGGGAATAAACATCGCCGCCTGCGCACGGCCCCATGATGACGGAGATCTGCGGAATGACGCCTGATGAGAGCACGTTGCGCTGGAAGACCTCGCCGTAGCCCGCAAGCGCGTCCACGCCTTCCTGGATGCGCGCGCCACCGGCGTCGAACAGGCCGATGATGGGCGCGCGGTTGCGCAGCGCCATGTCCTGCAGCTTGGTGATCTTGCGGGCGTGGGTTTCGGAGAGCGAGCCGCCGAAAACGGTGAAATCCTTGGCGAAAACGTAGACGACGCGGCCGTTCACCGTGCCCCATCCTGTCACCACGCCGTCGCCCGGAATGCGTGTTTCCGCCATGCCGAATTCGGTGGCGCGATGTTCGACGTAGATATCGAATTCCTCGAAGGAGTTCTGGTCGAGCAGCAGTTCGATGCGTTCGCGGGCCGTCAGTTTGCCGCGCGCGTGCTGGGCGTCGGTCCGCTTCTGGCCGCCGCCGGCGCGGGCATTGGCACGGCGCGCCTCCAGCTTTTCAAGGATTTCATGCATTCATCCGCTCCACACAATCTCAGGCAATTGCTCTAGGCGGGAGGCTGGTCCCGGTCAAACTGGCGAAAAGTCAAAGGACGGTCCGCCCGCGCCTGCCCCGTTTTCCAGCAAGATAGGCTGGCCGTGGGGCGTTGCCTTCGCGGCCCTGTCCCAGGCGGCGATGCGAGCCAGGCGTTCAGGTTCGCTCATCACGGCGTGGCCCTGGGCGATCTTCTCCAGCGCGGCCAGCCATGACTCGTAATAGGGCCGGTCAGGCATGGCGTGGAGTTCGGCACCAAGCACCTGCGTCCACTCGCTCCATGTGAAGACGCCGCGTTCGTGCAGCTTCACCGTCAAGGCAAAGACCTGCGCCTCCCACGGCGCGGCGAAGGGTGTCTCAGGCTGGCGCTCAGGTGCGGGCTCAGGCGCGGACAAGATAGGGCTCCCAGAGATCAAGACAGACGGAATCCGGCGATGTTTCTCCCCAGAGTTCCTGCGCCGTGAACTTCACGGTGTAGAGCCAGCGGGGGTCTTCGCCCTGCCCCATGCCGTTTGAATCCGGATAGACGTGAACACCGCGCACGGCGACGACCACGCCGTTTTTTTCCATGGCATACGCCGGTAGGCGCGTGTGTCCCGGCGTCTCGTTGCGGATGGTCCGAACGGCATCACCGGCGACGAAGACGGCGGGCGATTTCGCCTCGCGCATATAGGGAAAGCCGCGACTCAGTGTTGCTGCCACGGCATCACCCTTCAGGACCCGGGGCGGCGGCTTGGGCGGATCGACCGCGTGGCCTGCGGCCAGGTCGCGCTCCGTCACCATGCCACGCTCTTCCAGGTTCTGGGTGAGCGCCGTCAGCCAGATGTCGTAGTAGTTGGCGGACCAATAGAAGTCTTGCGGAAGCTGCTCGCGCTTGTGGCGGTTCTGGTCTCCGGTCCAAGCCCCGCCTGCCCCCATGGCGACAGTGAAGCCCAGCACGCGGCGCTCCCAGGCCGCATGAAAGAGAGGCTCGTTCCTTTCCGGATTGATGGGGCCGAAGCCATCGCGGCCGCCGAGATCCTGGGCGCCGATCATGCGGACACCGTGACGACTGCGGTGCCGATCATCGAGTCCCGCGAGATGATGGCGGCGAGTTGTTCCTCACTCCAGCCCTCCGTGCCAGCGGGGCGTTCGGGGATCACGAGGTAGCGCATCTCGGCAGTCGAATCCCACACGCGCACTTCCTTGCCGTCCGGCAGAGCCACGCCGAATTCTGCAAGAACGGCGCGGGGTTCCTTCACGGCGCGGGCGCGATAGGGCGGTGACTTGTACCAGACCGGCGGCAGGCCCAGCACCGGCCACGGGTAACAGGAGCACAAGGTGCAGACGACCATGTTGTGGAGGTCAGGCGTATTGAACAGGGCTACCATGTGTTCGCCCTGCCGCCCGGTGTAGCCCAGCGATGCAATGGCGGCGCTGGCGTCTTCTTTCAGCCATGCGGCAAATGCGGGATCGCTCCAGGCCTTTGCCACAACACGGGCGCCGCGGTGGGGACCGATTTCAGTTTCGTAGGTCTGGATGATGGCTTCGACGGCGGCGGGATCGACGTAACCCTTCTCGACTAGAATCGATTCGAGCGCGCGGACGCGCAACTCGATGGGCGAGAGTTCACTGTTGTGGGGATGGTCGTGGTCGTGGTGATCGTGTGCCATGCCGGTAGGCTAGCGGAATCCAGCACCGGTGGAAACTGCGGGATGGCGAACCAGACGTCGCCGTCCCCCCCCCCGCGATCACTTCGCGGCGGCGATGGTTTTGTCGATCTCGCCCGCGGCAGCGCCACAGAAGCCTGCTGCATCCGCATCATGGGCGGCTTGCGTGTCAGACCAGAGCGTATCGAGTTGATCCTGGGCCAGCCCGGTCTTCTGTTCGATGCGCTGCACGGCGTCACCCAGGGCGCTCTCCTTGGCGGCATCAAGCCCCAGGTTGCATTTCGCCGCGGCCACGCCTGCCTTGTAGGCCGAGACAAGATCCGCCGGGGCGGACTGGGCCATGACAGCGCCTGCAGTGAGGAGCGTGGCGAGAGAAAGTGCGGCAATAAGCTTGAAGTTCATGATGGGGTCCCGTCTTGGTTGCAGGGCTTATCGAAGGCGATCGTGACGGAGATAAGGCGGTGGAAGGCCGGCATGCAAGCGCGGCGGCGTTGGGGCGCAGGTTCAGCCCAAGCGGTTCAAGATGTCCATGAGGGCATCGAAATCGAGACGGCGGCCGGCGCGGCGGGCCATGGCCTCGTCGTCAGTACCCCATTCTGAAATCTGGTAATCCTCGTCCACATGGGCCGCGTTCCACCCCTGCTCGGCACCGGCACGGCCAGCCACAAGCATCAGGGACAAAAGTGCTGAACCCGTGAGCGTCGTGAGATTGTACAGCACCGTCAGCCGGAATGGATCGAGGGCCGCCGCCGCTCCCCGTGCGGCTGCGATTGCGGCGGCATCCTGCGCCACATGCATGATGCCCTGTGCCGTCTTGAACGGCACACCCAGCGCCGCCCTGGCGTCGTCCAGCACCGGGTTCCAGTGCAGGGATTGCAGGTTCACCAGTTCGCGAGGCTTCTCGGCACGATAACAGACAAGGTCCGAGCCTGCGTAGCTGGCGAAATCATCCAGAACTGACTCCCGTTCCGACACGGCCCGGTCGATGGCCGTGTTCGCATATTTCGTCACCGGCATGACGCCGGGGTTGATGACTGTGTCCTGCGCCTCCCACTCTGCGGCGACGGCTTCCGCCAGCGCCCGGTTCGGCAAGACCAGCGGGGCTTTCATCGGCGTCTTCAAGGCGCGGCCATCCAGCAGGATTTCGTTGTGGGGGCCGATCGTCACCGTCTTGTAAAAGCGCTTGGGCAAGGGCCGCTCATAGTGGTCCTTCATCAAGCGGCGCATGCGGGCGTCGTCGGTTTCGTCTTCACTCGTCA
>CALMLK010000397.1 GCA_937868035.1 uncultured Alphaproteobacteria bacterium | reverse complement strand
CTTCGGTGAGGCCGACACTTGCCACCTGCGGATGGCAATGGGTGCAGCCGGGAATCTGGTCCTTTTTCATGGGATGCGTGTGCAGGCCCTTGATGGTTTCGACGCAGATGACGCCTTCATGTTCGGCCTTGTGGGCGAGCATGGGCGGGCCAGCGACATCGCCAATCGCATAGATGCCCGCGACGTTGGTGCGGCCGAAGCCGTCGGTCACGATGCAGCCCTTGTCGGTCTTCACGCCCACGGCTTCGAGGCCGAGGTTCTCGATGTTGGCAACGACGCCCGCCGCCGCGATGACGCGGTCCACGGTGATCTGCTCGGACTTGCCGCCCGCCTCGATCGTCGCGGTGACGCTGTTGGCCTTGCGGTCCAGTTTCGCCACCTTGGCCGAAAGCCTGAACTTGAGGCCCTGCTTTTCCAGCTGCTTCTGGGCGATCTTCGAAATCTCGGTATCTTCCACCGGCATGATCTGGTCCATGATCTCGACCACGGTCACGTCCACGCCCATGGCGTTGTAGAAGGAGGCGAACTCGATGCCGATGGCGCCGGAGCCGATGACGAGCATGGACTTGGGCATCTCCTTCGGCACCATGGCCTCGAAATAGGTCCAGACCAACTTGCCGTCGGGCTCAAGTCCCGGCAGCACGCGGGGGCGCGCGCCGGTGGCGATGATGATATGCTTGGCGGTGTAGGTGCCTGCCCCGGCCACGCCCTTGGGCGGCGGGTTCTGCGGCTGCACGACGGGCTTCTTGCTGTCGGCCACCACGACCTCACCGGGCTTGGTGATTTTCGCCTCGCCCCAGATGATCTGCACCTTGTTCTTCTTGAGCAGGCCATTGACGCCCATGTTGAGGCGGCCCGAGACGCCGCGCGAGCGCTGCACCACCTTGGTGGCATCGAAGCTGATGTCCTTGGCGGAGAGGCCGTAGTTCTCGGCGTGCTTCATGTAGTGGTAGATTTCCGCCGAACGCAGCAGCGCCTTTGTCGGGATGCAGCCCCAGTTCAGACAGATGCCGCCCAGGTGCTCGCGCTCGACGATCGCCACCTTGAGGCCCAGCTGTGCGGCGCGGATGGCCGTGACATAGCCGCCTGGCCCTGCGCCGATGATGAGAACGTCAAATGCGGTGTCTGCCATGGTATCCTCTTTCAATCCTGAAAATAGTTTTCACGTCTCTTGTGGCGGCTATAGCCCCCGCAATCCGGAATGGCTATCGCCTTTTTGTGATTTGGGGGCCGTTTGGGCGGCCTGTCTCGTGACCTGCCTTGGCGGCGGGCGTCAAATCTGTAAAATTCCTTTCACGACCGGGACGAGCGCCTCGCCGATTTTGCGGGTATTGGCTGCGTCCAGATGCCCGCCGTCGGTCGGGTCGGCGGTGGCCACGGACGCCGCATCAAAGAAGTGGCAGCCATTCTCTTCTGCCACACGCGCATAGTGCCGCGCGAAAAGCTGCGACTCCTGAAGCGCATGGCCCCAAAGATCGTTGAACCAGTCGTCGTTGGTCTTCACCAGATGCGTCGGCGACATCAGGAGAATCTGCGGCACGGCGTAGTCGGCAGTGTAGTCATGGTTCTTCACCAGATTGACGAGGCGCTGCATGCCAAGGGCCGCATCAAAGGCGCGGCAACGGTTGGCATATTTGATGTCGTTGGTGCCCAGCATGATGATGACCAGATCAAGCGGTTGGTGCGTGGCGAGAAGCATGGGCAAAGCCACCGCGCCATTGCGCTCCGCCTCGCAGACGGGATCGGGAAACACCGTAGTCCGCCCGTTCATCCCCTCCTCGATCACGCGGGCCTTGCCTGCAAGACCGGCAGCGAGCGCATTGGGCCAGCGGTTCTCGAAGGCATGGCGCCTGAAGGTACCAGCTTCAAAGCCCCAGGTGAGCGAGTCACCGAATGCGAGAATGGATTTCATTGCGGTCCTCTGTTCTCTTGCAACGTGTCGGTTGGGCGTGTGCGGCTCGGCTTCACGGAAATCAACCTCACACCAACATCAGCCCCGGTTCTTCCAGATACAGCTTGATGGCGTTGATGAACTCCGCGCCCAGTGCGCCGTCGATGCAGCGGTGGTCGGTCGAAAGCGTCATGGTCATCTGTTGTTCGATCACAATGTCATTGCCGCGCACCACGGGCCGCCGTGTGCCTGTGCCGATGGCGAGGATCGAGGCGTGCGGTGGATTGACGATGGCCGCGAAATTCGAGACGTTCAGCATGCCCATGTTGGAGATCGCCGCCGAGCCGCCGGTGTATTCCTCCGGCTTCAGCTTCCGGTCCTTGGCGCGCTTGGCGTAGTCCTTCATCTCGGTTGAAATCTGGGCGAGGCCCTTGCTCTCGGCCTTGCGCACCACCGGGGTGATGAGGCCGCCGGGGATCGACACGGCGATGCCGATGTCGGCGTGCTTGTGCTTCACCATGGCGCTCTCGGTCCACGACACATTGGCGTCAGGCACCTTGATCAGCGCCATGGCCATGGCCTTGATGATGAAGTCGTTGACTGAAATCTTGTAGGACGGAAGGCCCTCTTTGTTCTTCGGTGCCACTCCGTTCAGGCGTTCCCGCAGGTCCAGCAGGTGATCGAGCGTCACATCCACGGAGACATAGAAGTGCGGGATCGTCTGCTTCGACTCCGTGAGGCGGCGGGCGATCACCTTGCGCATGGAGTCATGCGGCACGAGGTCGTAGGAGCCTTCCGCGAAGTTCCTGAGGATGGTGGCATCGGAGGGTGCGGCGGCGAAAGCGACCGGGGCCGCGGCAGGTTTCGCGGCTGGAGCGGCACCGGGCTTGGCATTCTCCACGTCGCGCGAGACGATGCGGCCATGGGGGCCGGAGCCTTTCAGAGCCGCGAGGTCGATGCCCTTTTCCTTGGCAAGGCGCTTTGCGAGGGGCGAGACGAAGACGCGGCCCTCACTGGCGCGTGCCGCGCCCGTCTCTCCCGCAGGCGGGAGAGATGCAGCGGGTGCTGTCACTTTCTTCACCTCTCCCGCTTGCGGGAGAGGAGTCTTCGGCGCCGCCGGAGACGGTGAGGGAGTTGCCCCCGCCTTCTCGCCCTCGGCCAGGATCAGCGCGATCGGGGTGTTGACGAGCACGTCGTCCGTGCCCTCCGGCACCATGATCTTGCCCAGCGTGCCCTCGTCCACGGCTTCCACTTCCATGGTGGCCTTGTCGGTTTCGATTTCGGCGAGAATGTCGCCGCTCTTCACCTTGTCGCCTTCCTTCTTGAGCCACTTGGCAAGCTTGCCCTTCTCCATGGTGGGAGACAGGGCTGGCATGAGAACGGTTGCGGCCATGGAATGCTCCGTGTACGGAAAGTTTACGACTTGTTGGCGAGGACCGAGTTCTGGGCGGCGGCCTTGGCGAGGCCTTCGTTCAGTGTCTTGCGGATTTCCTCCAGGTTGCCGGCAGTGTTGCCGTGGCCCATCTCGGCCATGGCGCCCGCAACCTGCGCTGCCATCCCGGCGAGCACATGGCCCCAAATGTCGGCATTGCCGAAGGCCATGGCATGCAGCGACAGGCTCAGGTGTCCACCGGTGATCCAGGCGCGGGCAATCTCGCCAGCCTTGGGATCGTGGAACACTTCATGGGGCGGCTGCAACTGGTGCGGATGGATTTCCTTGGAGTGGTCGTGGTGATGATGTTCGTGCTGATCGTGGTCGTGACCCTTGGCCATTCCTTTGTACCTTCTCTTCTATTGTCATCCCCGGGCTCGTCCCGGGGACCCATTGTTCATAATGACGGCTGTCCCATCACGGCGTTGGATGGGCCCCCCGCATTGACTGCGGGGTGACAGCCTAGTTTGCGTAGACCACACCCTTCACGGCCGCGACGACATCGTCGACGTTCGGCAGGGCGAGTTTTTCCAGGTTGGCGGCGTAGGGCATGGGAACGTCCTTGCCGGCCACGCGCGCCACGGGAGCGTCCAGATAATCGAACGCATGTGTCATGATTTCGGCGGCGAGTTCGCTCGTCACCGAGAAGCGGGGATAGCCCTCCTCCACGCAGACGCAGCGGTTGGTCTTGCGCACGGAGGTGAGCACCGTCTCCAGATCGAGCGGGCGGATGGAGCGGAGGTCGATGATTTCGCAATCAATGCCGTCCGCCGCCAACTTGTCGGCCGCTGCATGGGCATAGGTCATGCCAATGCCGAAGGAGACGATGGTGCAATCATTGCCCGGCCGCGCGATGCGCGCCTTGCCGATGGGCACCACCCAGTCATCCAGCTTCGGCACGTCGAAGCTCTTGCCGTAGAGGATCTCGTTTTCGAGGAAGATCACCGGGTTGGGATCGCGGATTGCGGCCTTCATCAGGCCCTTCGCGTCCGCTGCCGTGTAGGGCATCACCACCTTGAGGCCGGGGATGTGGCCGTACCAGGCGGCGTAATCCTGGCTGTGCTGGGCGGCGACACGGGCGGCGGCCCCGTTGGCGCCGCGGAAAACGATGGGGCAGCCCATCTGTCCACCCGACATATAGAGCGTCTTGGCGGCAGAATTGATGATCTGGTCAATCGCCTGCATGGCGAAGTTGAAGGTCATGAATTCCACGATGGGCTTGAGGCCCGCAAAGGCCGCACCCACGGCAATGCCGGTGAAGCCGTGCTCGGTGATGGGCGTGTCGATCACGCGCTTGTCGCCAAACTCTTCCAGCATGCCTTGGGAAATCTTGTAGGCGCCCTGATACTGGCCCACTTCCTCGCCCATCAGGAAGACGTCCGGGTCGCGACGCATTTCCTCGGACATGGCGGCGCGGATAGCTTCGCGCACCGTCATCTGCACCATCTCGGTGCCGGCGGGAATCTCAGGATCAGCGGGCGCCGGCTGGGCGGCCTTCACGGCAGCGACGGTTGCCTGCAACTCCGCATGGGGCTTGGTGTGGCTCTCGGCGCCTTCATAGGGCAGCGTGCCGGGGGCATGGGCGGGTGGCGGCGCTGCGGCATCCGCCTCGCCGATCACGGCAATCGGCGTGTTCACTTTCACGCCTTCGGTTCCGGCGGGAATGAGAATGGAGGTGAGCGGGCCTTCGTCGACGGCCTCCACTTCCATGGTGGCCTTGTCGGTTTCAATCTCGGCAATCACGTCGCCGGGCTTCACCGCATCGCCGACGTTCTTGAGCCACTTGGCAAGCTTGCCCTCTTCCATGGTGGGCGAGAGCGCGGGCATGAGGATGGTTGGCATTGGTCAGTCCCCTGCTCAGCCGTTCACGTAGATGTCGGTGTAAAGCTCGGACACGTCCGGCTCGGGATCGCTCTGCGCAAAATCAGCCGCTTCGGTCACGATGGCGCGGATGTCGGCGTCGATCTTCTTGAGGTCGTCCTCGGTGGCGAGGCCATCCTTCATGATGCGCGCCTTCACCTGTTCGATGGGGTC
>CALMLK010000396.1 GCA_937868035.1 uncultured Alphaproteobacteria bacterium | reverse complement strand
AGAGCACGCAGGTCATGCCTTCGCGTGCGTCATCGCCGGTCAGTTGCACCTTTTCCTTTTTCGAGATTCCGGAATTGGTGGCGTAGTTGTTGATGACGCGGGTGAGCGCACCGCGGAAGCCGGCGAGATGGGTGCCGCCGTCGCGTTGGGGAATGTTGTTGGTGAAGCAGAAGACGCTTTCATTGTAGCTGTCATTCCACCACAGGGCGCATTCCACGGTGATGCCGTCGCGCTCGCCCTTGATCAGGATCGGCTCCTTCAGCACCGGCTGCTTGGAGCGGTCGAGATATTTCACGAAGGCCGCGATGCCACCCTCGTAGAAGAGCTCGACGACATTGGGTTCAACCCCGCGCCTGTCGGTGAGGGTGATGCGCACACCGGAATTGAGGAAGGCGAGTTCGCGCAGGCGGTGTTCCAGCGTGGCGAAATCAAACTCGGTCTTGGTGAAGGTTTCCGTGGAGGGCAGGAACGTCACCTCGGTGCCGCGCTTGCCTTGCGCCTCACCCACCACGCGAAGCGGTGCATCGGGCACGCCATGGGTGAAGGTCATGGTGTGGGTCTTGCCGCCACGGTGCACGGTGAGTTCGAGCTTGGTCGAGAGCGCGTTCACCACCGAGACGCCCACGCCATGAAGACCGCCCGAGACCTTGTAGGAATTCTGGTCGAACTTGCCGCCGGCATGCAGCTCCGTCATCACGATTTCCGCCGCGGAGCGCTGGGGCTCGTGGTCGTCGTCCTTCTTGATGTCGGTGGGGATGCCGCGGCCGTTGTCGGTGACGGTGGCGGAGCCATCGGCGTTGAGCGAGACCGTGACCAGCGTGGCGTGACCGGCCAGCGCTTCGTCGATGGCGTTGTCGACGACTTCGTAAACCATGTGATGCAGGCCCGAGCCGTCATCGGTATCGCCGATGTACATGCCGGGGCGCTTGCGCACGGCATCAAGGCCCTTCAGCACCTTGATCGATTCAGCGCCGTATTCGGCCTGCGGTTTCTGCTCTTGGTCGTTCTGTGACATGGGGGTTCCGGGGTCGTCGGAGAGGGGGCGAAAGGCAGCTCTCAGCGTGATTCGGAGAGCTGTCCACCATCCACCAGATACACCACTGTGGACGCTCCCGCGCCATCAAAAAGTGAGACCTCCGTGCCGGTCATAAACACTTGAGAACCAAGGGTTTCCAGGAGCCCGAAAAGGGCCGTGCGGCGGGCCGGATCGAGGTGGGCGGCAATTTCGTCAAGGAGCAGCATGGGGCTTGCCCCGAAGAGACTTTTGGCCGCCCGCGCCTGGGCCAGGATGAGGCCGATCAGGAGCGCTTTCTGCTCGCCCGTGGAGCAGAGTTCGGCGGGCATCGCCTTGGGTCCGTGCACCACATGGAGGTCGCTGCGGTGGGGACCTGCGAGCGCCCGGCCTGCGGCCCTGTCGGCGGCGCGGCCACGAGCGAGGTCGCGGCGGTAGATGTCTTCCGCTTCCACCGCCGGATGCTGCATCACCAGGTCTTCCATGGCGCCCGTGATCGAGAGGGCCGCCCAGGGAAAGGGACCGTGATGCTCGCTCAGCGCCACATGGCGGGCGAGAATGCCCACCGCCGCCAGGCGTGCCGCCGCCACGGCAACGGCACTCTCGGCCATCTGCACCTCAAGGCTCGCCAGCCAGGCACCATCGGGATTGTTCTCGGAGAGAAGGGCGTTGCGTTCGCGCATCAGTTTCTCGAAGGCGTTCACGCGGGAGGCATGCTCGGCATCGAAGAGCATCACCATGCGGTCGAGGAAACGGCGGCGATCTCCGGGCGCGCCCTGGAAGAGGCGGTCCATGGCGGGGGTGAGCCAGACCATGCGCAGCAGTCCGGTCAGCGCGCCGGCGGAGCGTTGCGTCAGTCCATCGATCATGACGGAGCGGGTGCTGGCGGCTTCGCCGTCCTCGCCGGGCTGCCAGGCCGTGCCCACCTGCATGTCACCCGTCGGCGTCACAACGTGGGCAGCGACCGCCCACTGCCCCGGGCCACCCTGCCGGGCGAGGGCGGAAAATTCAGCGCCGCGCAAACCCCGCCCCGGCACCAGCAGCGAAACCGCTTCCAGCAAATTGGTCTTGCCCGCGCCATTGGCGCCCGCCAGCGCCACAAGCGGCCGCGACGGCTCCAGCCGCATGTGGCCGTAGTTGCGGAAATCGGTCAGCGTAAGGCGCGTGACGGCAAAGGTGGCGGGGTGCATCGCGCCCCTGCTTACACCCGCATGGGCATCAGCACATAGAGCGACTGCGCGTCCTTGGGATCGCGCACCACGGTGGGCGAGCCTGCGTCCTGCAGTTCGAAGCGCATGTTCTCGGCGGTGATCTGGCCGGCCACGTCGAGCAGGTAGCGCGAATTGAAGCCGATCTCGAGGGGATCGCGGGCGTAATCGACCGCCACCTCTTCCTCGGCGGAACCGGAGTCGGGGTTGTTCACGACGAGCGTCATCTTGCCGTCGGAGAGCATCAGCTTCACGGCGCGGCTTTTTTCCAGCGAAATGGTGGAGACGCGGTCCACGGCATCGGCGAAGGCCTTGGCGTCCACATCCAGCGTCTTGTCGTGGCCGCGGGGAATGACGCGCTCGTAGTCGGGGAAGGTGCCGTCGATGAGCTTGGAGGTGAGCACGAGATGGCCCGCCGCAAAGCGGATCTTGGAGGCGGAGAGCGAGACCTGCACTTCCGTGTCGTCACCTTCGATGAGCTTCACCACTTCCAGCACAGTCTTGCGCGGCACGATGATGCCGGGCATGCCCGCGGCACCCTCCGGCAGGGGCACCTGCGACTGGGCGAGGCGGTGGCCATCGGTGGCGACGGCGCGCAGCACCGGTGCATCGGCGCCGTGTTCCTTGGCCTGGTGCAGGTAGATGCCGTTCAGATAGTAGCGCGTCTCTTCGGTCGAGATGGCAAAGCGGGTCTTCTCGATCAGGCGGCGCAGGTCGCCCGAGGAGAGCGTGAAGCTGTTGCCCAGTTCGCCGCTGGAGAGGTCGGGGAAATCTTCCGGCGGCAGGGCCTGCAACTGGAAGCGCGAGCGCCCGGCCTTGATGTTGACGCGGCCTGCATCGGGTCCCTGCTCCAATTCCAGCTGCGCGCCATCGGGCAGCTTGCGCACGATGTCGTAAAGCATGTGGGCGGGAACGGTGGCGGCGCCATTGCGCGAGGTCTCGGCCGCGACCGTTTCCACGATCTCGATGTCGAGGTCGGTGGCGGTGAGGCGCACCTTGTCCTTGTCCGACTGCACCAGCACGTTGGAGAGGATCGGAATGGTGTTGCGGCGCTCCACCACGCTCTGCACGTGGTTCAGGGCTTTGAGGAAGGCTGACCGTTCAATGGTGACGCGCATGGCGGAGGGGTCGTCCGGAAAAAAGTGGATTTGGACTGGCGACAATGGCCCGGAAGGACCGGATATTCAACGTCTTTCCGGTCCCTTTCCGCAGTTTTTCGACCCCTCTCACGCGCCCTGTTCGATGAGCCTGATGAGTTGCGCCAGGTCCTTGGCCAGCTTTTCGTCGGCGCGCATCAGGTCGTCGATCTTGCGCACGGCGTGGAGCACGGTGGAATGATCGCGGCCCCCGAAGCGGCGGCCGATCTCGGGCAGGCTGCGGCTCGTCAGCTTCTTGGCGAGATACATGCCGATCTGGCGCGGCACCACCACGTTGCGGGCGCGGCGTGGCGAGAGCAGGTCGTTCTTCGAGACATTGTAGTGGCGGCCCACCACCTTGAGGATGTCGTCGATCTTGATGCGGCCTGCATCCTGTCCCTGGGCGGCGGCATCGCGCAGCACCATGGAGGCGA
>CALMLK010000395.1 GCA_937868035.1 uncultured Alphaproteobacteria bacterium | reverse complement strand
TGGTGCGCGCCGCGCAGGATGCCGTAGCCAAGGTTGCCACGGTTCTGCCGGAGGAATTGCGCCCGGTCTTTGCCGATGCCTCGCTCCTTGTGCCGCCCTCGTGGCGCATGATCGAGGACACGGTTGACGTGGCCCCGCTGCGCCGCGCCATCCGCGAGCAGCGCAAGGTGCGCATCAGCTACAGCAATGAGTCCGGCATCGCCAGCCAACGGGTGATCTGGCCCTTCGCCATCTCCTATTTCGATGCCCAGCGCCTGATTGTGAGCTGGTGCGAGTTGCGCGGCGCCTTCCGCACCTTCCGCACCGACCGCATGGTGGAAGCTGAAGTGCTTGCCGACAAGTACCGCGAGCGGCGCGCCGTGCTGCTGAAGCGCTGGTCGGAAGAGCAGGGCATCTCAGCCGAGTGAGCGCGCCAATTGCGCCAGCGCCCTCACGTAGAGCGGATGTTCCACGGCAAGAACGCGCGCTGCCAATGAGTCCGCCGTGTCGCCAGGAAGCACCGGCACCTTCGCCTGCGCCACGATGGGACCGCCATCAAGTTCCGCCGTGACGAGATGCACGGTGGCGCCGTGTTCCGTCGCACCATCGGCAAGCGCACGCTCATGTGTGTGCAGGCCCTTGTAGGCGGGCAGCAGCGAAGGATGGATGTTGAGAATGCGCCCTTCCCAATCACGGATGAATGCGGGCGTGAGGATGCGCATGAAACCGGCACAGCAAATGATGTCCAGGTCCTGCGCCGTGAGATGGGCACTCAACGCCCTATCATAGGCCTCGCGGCTGGGGTAGTCCCGGTGGTTCACGACGTGGGTGGAAATGCCCTGCGATTGGGCGAAGCTGAGGCCCGGTGCATCGGCGATGTTGGAGACCACATGAACGATCTCCGCCGGGTAGTCCGGCGCGCGTGCCGCTTCCACCAGCGCCTTCATGTTGGACCCGCGCCCGGAGATGAGAACGCCGGTGCGCTTGCGTCTCATGCGCCGAGCGTGCCGGAATAGGAGACTTGGTCTTCCTTGCCCTTGCGGCTGCGGATGGTGCCGAGTGTCACCACCGTCTCGCCCGCCCGCTTCAACTGCGTTGTGACAGCCTTTGCGTCTTTCGCCGCAACGACGACAATCATGCCGACGCCGCAATTGAAGGTGCGCAACATCTCGCGCTCGGCCACGCCGCCCGTTTCCGCCAGCCAGCGGAAGACAGAAGGGTAGGGCACCGCCGAGAGATCAATGGCCGCCACCGTGCTCTTCGGCAGCACGCGCGGAATGTTTTCGGTGAAGCCACCGCCGGTGATGTGGGCCAACGCCTTGATCGCCGTGCCCTTCTTCAACACCTTGAGGAGCGCCTTCACATAGATGCGCGTGGGCGTGAGCAGCGCCTCGGTCAGCGTGGCGTTGGCGAAGGGAGCCTTGCTGGTCAGCGCAAGTCCGCTCTGCGCCACGATACGGCGGATGAGCGAGTAGCCATTGGAGTGCGGCCCGCTGGATGCAAGGCCGAGGATCACGTCGCCCGCCTTGACGGTTGCAGCGGGGAGGATTTTCTTGCGTTCCACCGCACCCACGGCAAAACCGGCGAGATCATAGTCGCCGCCGTGATACATGCCCGGCATTTCGGCGGTCTCTCCGCCGATCAATGCACAACCCGCTTGCCTGCAACCGTCGGCAATCCCCGCGATCACTTCGCGCGCCGCGGCAACGTCGAGCTTGCCCGTGGCATAGTAGTCGAGAAAGAACAGCGGCTCCGCGCCCTGCACCACAAGGTCGTTCACCGACATGGCGACGAGGTCGATGCCCACGCCGCGGTGAATGCCGGAATCGATCGCAAGTTTCAGCTTGGTGCCCACGCCGTCATTGGCAGCCACCAGCACGGGGTCGCGGTAGCCGCAGGCCTTGAGGTCGAACAATCCGCCGAAGCCGCCCAGTGCCGCGTCGGCACCCTTGCGCCGCGTGGACTTCGCGAGAGGCTTGATGGCACTCACCAGGTCGTTGCCGGCGGTGATATCCACACCCGCATCGGCATAGGTCAAACCATTGGTTTTTGCCTTTGGAAACGCTTGTTTGCTGCCGCTCATGCCGCTAGTTTGCCCCAATTCTTGTGCTTGGTGATTTGCCAAGGAAATTGACGGGGCCAAATAGCCCGAAATGACCGGGCGAATAAAGCCCGAATGGACGATATGGGGACAACTCTCAAACGACCGGTTCTGCTGCTCCTCGCAGGGCTGCTCTGGCTTCTCGCTCAACTGCCTGCCCAGGCCGCCGGGCCTGTGGAGACCAGCATTTTTGCCGTGCAGGGCGTTGCCGTCGACGTGACCGACACCGATGCCGCCACCGCCAAGAACAAGGCGCTCGTGGAGGTGCAGGTGAAGGCATTCCGCACCCTGGCCGAACGCCTGGGCAATGCTGAAATCGTGGCCGAGGTCGAAGGCATGGAGACGAAATCCATCCTCCCATAGCTGCGCTCCTTGTCGATCGAGGAGGAAAGCATCAGCCCCGGCCGCTACCAGGGCAAGCTGACGGTCCGTTTCCTGCCGGAGAAGATCAAGGCCTTCTATTCGAACCACGGCATCCGCGTGTCGTCGCAG
>CALMLK010000394.1 GCA_937868035.1 uncultured Alphaproteobacteria bacterium | reverse complement strand
GCAGGGCGCGGTACATCTCGATGTTGTGGACGCCGGGAATGCCGAAGATCGTGTCCACGCCATAGTCTTCCAGCAGCGTGACGAGGGCCTCGCCAGCAGAAAGTTCAGGTCTTGTGCTCATGCGTGCAATCGTTCCGGTGAGATATGGGTGAGTTCGAGACCATGGCCGATCACGGACACGGGCAGCGGTGTTTCGAGAATGAGGGCCGCGGCTGTTTCTGCCAGCGCCGGCGACGATTGAATGCCGTAGCCGCCCTGGCCCACGAGCCAGAAGAAGCCTTCGCTGCCGGGGGCAAAGCCCACCACCGGGTTGCCGTCGCGCACGAAGCTGCGCAGTCCGCCCCAGCGGTGCTCCAGCCTTTCCACGGTCAATGTCGTTGCCTCCATCATGCGCTCCACGCCCAGGGCGATTGCCATGTCGTCGGCATAGGCATCATGCGGGTCAACGGGCGTGGCATCGGCGGAGGAGACAATCAGCTTGCCGCTCTGCGGTTTGCAGTACCAGGTCTCGCCCACATCCGTGACCAGCGGCCAATCGGCGGCGCCGGGATGATCCTCCACGGGCACGACGCCAATCGAACGCCGCTTGGGCTGGAGGCCCACCGGCTTGACGCCGCCCAGCTTTGCGATGGTATCGCCCCAGGCGCCTGCGGCATTGACCACGACGGGGGCTGCAAAAATGCCGTGGGCCGTCGCCACCTGCCATTGCCAGTCGCGGCGCAGCAGGCCCTTCACTTCGTGTGAGGTGAAGACGTCGCCGCCGCGCTCGCGGAACTGGCGCAGGAAGCCCCGGTGGATGAGGTCCACGTCGAGGTCGCCCGTGTTGGGATCAAGGAAGACCCGCCGCGCATAGCCTTCGCGCAAGACAGGAAAGACCTCGCGGGCGGCGCGTTCGGAGATTTCCCCCAATTCACTCGCCTTGGCGAGCAGGTTGCCGGCAGCGTCCTCCTGCCCCTCGGCCACGAGAAACAGCGACTCGCGCAGCGTCAGCAGCGGGGCATCGGTGAAACCCGTTGGCGGCGCGTTGAAGAACGACTCGCTGGCGCGGGTAAAGGCCAGCATGGGCGGTGGGCCGTAGTTGGGCTCGAAGCTCGCAGCAGACCGCCCCGTGCTGTGGAAGCCCGCACGCTCTTCCATCTCAAGGATGCAGACGCGCTTCGTGCGGGCGAGATGCGCCGCCACCGATGCGCCAGCAATGCCCGCACCGATCACGATGATGTCGTAGGATTTCATGGGCTGAACCTATCGCATGGTTTGCTTCTTTGTCACGCACTGGCAGTTGCCAAGATGCACAGGCCTGTTAGCGTGGCAGGAACAGGAGATTTCGCATGCCCAGCCATGACTACAATCAGCCCGTCTCCGGGCTCGTCACGCCGCGCTTCGGTGGCATCGCCACCTTCTTTCGTCTGCCGCACGTGGCACCTGCGGATGCGGCGAACATCGACATCGGCATTGTGGGCATTCCCTGGGATGGCGGCACCACGAACCGGCCCGGGCCGCGACACGCGCCGCGCCAGATGCGTGACCAGTCCTCCATGGTGCGGCGCATGCACCAGACCAGCCGGGTCGTTCCCTACGCTCTCGCCAATGTGGCCGACCTCGGGGACTGCTCGGTCAATCCGGCCAGTGTTGACGACACGCTGAAGCGGGTCGAAGGCCATTTCGCGGCGCTGGTGGCGAAAGGCATCCGTCCCTTGTCGGCGGGCGGCGATCACCTGTGCTCGCTGCCGGTACTGCGCGCGCTCGGCAAGAAGAAGCCCCTGGGCATGATCCATTTCGATGCGCATACCGATCTCTATGACGGATATTTCGGTGGCTTCAAATATACCCATGGCACGCCGTTCCGCCGGGCCATCGAGGAAGGCCTGCTCGATCCCAAGCGCGTGATCCAGATCGGCCTGCGTGGCTCCATGTATGACAATGACGACTTCGAGTGGGGCGAAAAGATGGGCGTGCGCCTGATGCGCATCGAGGAAGCGATGGATCTGGGACCCGCAAAGGTGATGGAGATCGCGCGCAAAGTGGTTGGAGACGGCGAGACCTATGTGAGCTTCGACATCGACATGCTCGACCCCGTCTACGCGCCGGGCACGGGCACGCCGGAAATCGGCGGGTTCACCACCTTCCAGGCCCAGCAGATGCTGCGCGGACTGAAGGGGGTCAACATCGTGGGTGCGGATGTGGTGGAAGTCTCGCCGCCCTTCGATCCATCAGGCCTCACGGCCTATGCAGGCACGGTCATGATGTTCGAAATCCTCTGTCACATGGCAGAGCGCGTGGCGGCATCGCGCGTCAGGTGACGTTGGCTGCGGATTTCGCCTGCTGCTCCGCCACCCTCTTTCGTGGCACGCCGGCCTTGTCGGCGATGTCGTAGATCAACTGCTCTTCCTTGGCATGCAGTTCGTAGTCGCACAACGCCACGTCCCACAGCATGCCGATCAGGGCACAGCGGTCCTCGATGCCGAGGAGGTCGGCGAGACGCGAGGCCGCGAGGCCGATCGCGGCATTCTCACCGAGTCCCGATTGCGCCAGCAGCAACACGCTGTCGAGCGTCTTGCCTTGGGCTTGCACGCGGGCCTTGAGCAGCGCTTGCAGCTTTTCCAGTTCGCACGGCTTGACCTTGCCATCGACGGGCACCACCGAGGCGATGACCACCGCGAGGATGAACTTGCGCTGTTCCGGCACGAGGCGGGAAAAGCCGGACGGTTCCTTCAGGAGCGCGACAATATCTTGCAGACGCGCGGCTGCAGTCGACAGGCCGTCGTGGCCTTCGAGGCGGTCAGTCATGATTGGTTCCAGAATCCCGGTTGAGGCCCGCGCCTACACGAACACCGTGAATTTTCAAGGGCGACTGGCACCATGATTCTCAGAATCTGGCCGGACTCCATTGGCACTTCCACCGAACGGCTTGCGGGCGCGGGCGAAGCGCTTCATGGAGCAAGCCATGAGCAGCGTTTCTGAAATCCCGGATGAAGGCGTGGGCGAAGCGGCCGCGTGGCCGAGGCCCGGTCTGTTCTTGCTCCTTCTGGCGGGGGCAGCCTCGGGGCTGGCGCTGCCGCCCACGGGATTGTGGTGGCTGCTGTTTGCGACAGTGCCCGCTCTGCTCCTGCGGCTGGAAAGCCTGCCGCACGGCGCCCTGCGCTCCGCTTTCATCAGTGGACTGAGTTTCGGCTTCGGTTACTTCATCGTGGCCTTCCACTGGATCGGCTATGCCTTCTTCGTCAATGTGGCCGACCTCTGGATGATGCCCTTTGCGGTGGGTGGCCTCGCGCTGATCATGGCGTGTTACTGGGGCATAGCGGCTGCCTGCGCCGCCCTTGTGCCGCAACATCTCGTGCCGCGCTGGCTGTCCACGATCTTGCTCCTCTCTGTTGCGGAATGGTTGCGCGGACATCT
>CALMLK010000393.1 GCA_937868035.1 uncultured Alphaproteobacteria bacterium | reverse complement strand
GGAACCAGACGATGACACCGGTGATCATCTGGATGATCGCCATTGTGGTCAGCGAATTCAACGAAGTGGTGACACACGGACTGGTGCGGGGGGCGCGCGGGTTTCTAGCGGAACACCAGATCGACGTTGACGATGCCCACGTGTTTTCGGTGCCGGGGGCTTTCGAGTTGCCGCTGGTGGCGGAGAAGCTGGGGCGCACCGGCAGGTTCGATGGTGTCATCATTCTCGGCTGCGTGATCAAGGGCGAGACGGCGCATTTCGAATATATCAGCCTTGCCGCCACCCACGGAACGATGATGGCCAACCTCAACTGTGGCGTTCCCATCGCCTTCGGCGTCATCACCACCTACACGGCCGAACAGGCTGAACGCCGCGCCAAGGATGATGATTTCAACAAAGGCCGCGAAGCCGCCTCCGCCTGCCTGGGCTCAATCACCGCGCTCCGTGCCGTGGCGGCGCTGAAGAAGAAAAAGAAGTAGGGGGCGCTTTCCCTTCGTCCGGCAGTCCTTGCAAAGCCCCCGAGCGCAGCGGAGCCTGCCGCAGGCCCCCGCTATCGTCGTGGGGGCGTGGGGCAGGACTGCGGCGTGGGTGGCCGGAGGAGAGACCTCGCCGGGGGGCGTCAGTGGCTAGAGTGAAAAGCTCGTACCACAGCCGCAGGAAGATTTGGCCTGGGGGTTTTGCACGCGGAAGGATTGGCCCATGAGATCGTCCACGAAATCCACCGTGGCGCCATCCATGAAGCCCAGGGACATGCTGTCCACCAACACGGTTGCGCCATCCCGTTCGAAGGCCGTGTCGTCATCGGCGCGGTCGGAATCCAGCTTGAACTCGTACTGGAATCCGGAACAGCCGCCGCCATTCACGGCAATGCGGAGTGCGCCGTGCTGGGGCGCAATCTCAAGAATGCGTTTTGCGGCGGCCGGAGTTACGGTAAGGGCGGGTTCGGTCATGCAAGGGATTTTGGGTTTGGCGGGGCATTTGTCAAGAACGGCAGGGGTGTGGTGTCCATGAGCCACCTGCAACCCTATGCCTGCCACTCCACCCGGAGCCGGGGCCGCCTGGTGCCGGAACCGCCGGCCCCGCCGCGCTCGGACTTTGCCCGCGACCGGGACCGCATCATCCATTCGGCGGCCTTCCGGCGGCTGAAGCACAAGACGCAGGTGTTCGTGTACCACGAGGGCGACCACTACCGGACGCGCCTTACCCATTCGATTGAAGTTGCGCAGATCGCCCGGGCCATCTCGCGGGCACTGGGCCTGGATGAGGACCTGACGGAGGCGCTCGCCCTGGCCCATGATCTCGGACACACGCCCTTTGGCCATGCGGGCGAACGCGAGCTTGATGCGCTCATGGCGGAGCATGGCGGCTTCGACCACAACGCGCAGGCGCTCCGCATCGTGACGCGGCTGGAGCGCCGCTATGCGGCCTTCGACGGCCTGAACCTGACATGGGAAACACTGGAAGGACTGGTGAAGCACAACGGCCCGCTGACCGATGCGGAGGGGCATGCGCTCGGTCCGTACCGCGAAAAGGGGTTGCCGCCCGCCATCATCGAATATGCCGAGGTGCATGATCTGGGACTGTCGCAGCATGCTTCGGCGGAGGCCCAATCGGCAGCCATTTCCGACGACATCGCCTACAATGCCCATGACATCGATGATGGCCTGCGGGCGGGATTGTTCAAGATCATCGACCTGGGCGATATCCCGCTGGTGGGTGAGGCGCTGGGGCAGGTGCTGAAGGCCTATCCGGACCTGGAACAGGGGCGGGTGGTCCATGAGACGGTGCGCCGCGTGATCTCCGCCATGGTGAACGATGTGCTCGCCACCAGCCGAAAGAACCTGAAACGGCTCGCCCCCAAGAGCCCGGACGACATTCGCGCGGCGGGCGAGACGCTGGTGACATTCAGTGCACAGATGAAGGAGAACAACCGTATCCTGCAGCAGTTCCTCTCGCACTCCATGTACCGGCACGAGCGCGTGATGGACATCATGGCGCAGCGGGTGATCCGCGACCTGTTCAATGCCTATATGAACGACGAGAAACTTCTGCCAAAGGACTGGCGCGAGGATGCGCCGATTTCCGACCAGAGCCGATATGCCCGGCAGGTGTGCGATTTCCTCGCGGGGATGACCGACCGATTTGCGCTGGACCAGCACAAGCGCCTGTTTGACCTCGACCCTCTCTTTCGTTAAGCGAAAGTTAAATAAATCAATCAATTATTTAGCGATTCAGTATGAACCTCTTTGCGCACTTTCACGGCCTCGTGGAGCAGGCCCTCAACGACCTTGCAGCCGGCGGGCAGATTCCCGCTGGCCTCGACCTTTCACGCGTTGTCGCCGAGCCGCCGCGTGATCCGTCGCATGGCGATGTGTCATCCAATGCCGCGATGGTGCTGGCCAAGGCCGCCAACATGCAGCCCCGCAAGCTGGCGGAACTGCTCTGCGCGAAGCTTGCCACAGCACCCGATGTGAGTGCGGCCGAGATCGCTGGACCGGGGTTCATCAACCTGCGTCTTGCGCCCTCCATCTGGCCGACGTTTCTCGATTCTGTTTCCGCACTGAAAGAGCGCTTCGGCAACTCGACACTTGGCCAGGGCGAGAAGGTCAACGTGGAATATGTTTCCGCCAATCCCACCGGCCCCTTGCATGTGGGACATTGCCGGGGTGCGGTGTTTGGTGATGCGCTGGCGGCCCTGCTGGCCGTGACGGGCTACAACGTCTCCAAAGAATACTACATCAACGATGCCGGCGCGCAGGTGGATACGCTGGCGCGTTCCGCCTATCTCCGCTACCGCGAAGCGCTGGGCGAAGACATTGGCGAAATTCCGGCGGGCCTTTATCCGGGTGATTATCTCAAGGCCGTGGGGACCGCGCTGGCGAAAGAATTCGGGCGCACGCTTCTCGACAGGCCCGAGACGGCGTGGCTGGAGCCGGTGCGTGCAATCGCCATCGCCATGATGATGGACCTGATCCGCGATGATCTGGCGGCGCTGAACATCCGGCAGGAGGTGTTCTTCTCCGAAAAATCGCTGCACACCTCGGGTGCCGTTGATGACACGCTGGCGAGCCTCGAAAAGGCCGGGCATGTCTATCAGGGCCGGCTGGACAAGCCGAAGGGCGAAGTGCCGGAAGACTGGGAAGACCGCGAGCAGACGCTGTTCCGCGCCACGGCCTTCGGAGACGACGTCGATCGTCCGCTGAAGAAATCCGACGGCAGCTTCACCTATTTTGCCTCCGACGTGGCCTATAGCCGGGACAAGATTTCGCGCGGCTTCAAGCAGCTGATCTATATCCTCGGTGCCGATCACGGCGGCTACGTGAAGCGCCTCCAGGCTGTGGCCTCGGCCATTGCCGGGGAGGGCAAGGTGCAGGTCATCGTGCGTCTGTGCCAGCTCGTGAAACTGTTCCGCAACGGCGAGCCGGTGCGCATGTCCAAGCGGGCAGGGGAATTCGTGACGCTGCGCGAAGTGGTGGACGAGGTTGGTCCCGACGTCGTGCGCTTCATGATGCTCTACCGCAAGAACGAAGCACCGCTCGATTTCGATTTCGCCAAGGTGACGGAGCAGTCGAAGGACAA
>CALMLK010000392.1 GCA_937868035.1 uncultured Alphaproteobacteria bacterium | reverse complement strand
TCATGGCGGCAGCCTTTCCTTCCGCCGTTCACGTCTGAGGAATTTCATGACCCGTCGTTTTGCCCATCCTGACAAGATCACCTTCATCAAGTCTGCACAACACGATGCCGCTGGTGACACCGCTGCGATCGAGGAAACGGTGAAGGCAATCCTTGCTGACGTGCGGCAGCGGGGCGATACAGCCGTGCGCCACTATACGCTGCAGTTCGACAAGACTTGCCCGGACGAGTTTGAAGTCAGCACGCAGGAAAAGCAGGCTGCACTCCAGGCTCTCGACCGGCAGACGCGGGAGGACACGGAATTCGCCATCGGGAACGTACGCGCCTTCGCTGAGGCGCAGCTCAAGACCATCCTGCCGCTCGATGTTGAACTGCGCCCCGGCCTCCATCTGGGCCACCGCGTGATTCCCATTGAAACCGTGGGTGCCTATGTGCCCGGGGGGCGCTACCCGCTGCTCTCCGCACCGGTAATGACACTGGTTCCGGCCAAGGTTGCAGGATGTTCCACGGCCATCGCCTGCCTGCCGCCCTCCGCCCATCCAGCCATGATTGCAGGCTGTCATCTTGCTGGCGCGGACCGCATCTTTCGTGTCGGCGGGGCGCAGGCGATTGCGGCCATGGCCTTTGGCACCGATTCCATTCCCGCCGTCGACAAGATCGTTGGTCCGGGAAATGCCTTCGTCAACGAAGCCAAGCGCCAGGTCTTCGGGCCCGTGGGCATCGACCAGCTTGCGGGACCGAGTGAAATCTTCGTGGTGGCGGATGAGACGGGTGATCCGGAGATGATCGCCACCGACCTTTTGGCCCAGGCCGAGCACGATGTCCGCACCCGTGTCGGCTTGATCACCACCAGCAAGACACTTGCGGAAGCAACGGCAAAGGAAGTTGCCCGCCAACTGGAGTCGCTGTCGACGGCGGCCGTCGCCGGCCGGGCCTGGGAGGATTCCGGCACGATCGTGCTGTGCGAAGACGAAGCGGCCATGATTGCCTACTCTGACTTCATCGCCGCCGAACATTTGCAGGTCCATACCGCAGATCCGAAAGGCATGGCGCGGAAGCTGCGCAATTATGGTTCCCTGTTCATCGGCCAGATGGCGAGTGTGGTCTACTCGGACAAGTGCTGCGGCACCAACCACACCCTGCCGACCATGGCCGCAGGCCGCTACACCGGCGGGCTCTGGGTGGGGTCCTACGTCAAGATCTGTACCCATCAATGGCTGGATGAGCGCGGCGTCGCTGCAGTTGCGCCGCCAGCCGCCCGTCAAAGCGCGACGGAGGGGATGGAGGGCCACCGCCGGGCCGCTGTCTTCCGGCTAAGCAGACGCCAGATGGCCTGATTCCAGTCAAATTGACTCATCACGGTCGGGCATGCCAGTATCGCTCGCATGTGCTTCCACCTCACAGCCTTGGGCGACATCATTCCCTTGCTTGCGCGCACGGCAAAGACCGATGTGATGGTGAATTGCGCGCGCATCGGGTTCAAGCCGTAAGTCCTTGTTGGAATGAGTTGTGTGGTGGCCCATCCGGCCATCGGAGCCAGCCGTCACAAGGAAGAAGACATGACCGTGCATCAGAAGAACTTCAATATCGACGAAATCGTAAAGTCAGACATCGCCCATCATTTTCATCCGTTCACGGATCACAAGTCGTTCCACGCCGGTGGCGGCCCGCGGGTCATCACCCATGGGGACGGTGTCTATATCTGGGACGGAAAGGGCAACAAGATTCTCGACGGCATGTCGGGCCTGTGGTGCGTGAACATCGGCTATGGCCGGAAGGAACTGGCCGACGTGGCTTACCGCCAGATGCTCGACCTGCCCTACTACAACACCTTCTTCAAGACGACGACCGTGCCCGCGACCGAACTGGCGGCCAAGATTTCTTCCGTGCTGCCCAAACGTTTCCAGCACGTCTTCTTCACCAATTCGGGTTCCGAAGGCAACGACACCATCGTACGTTGGGTGCGGCACTACTGGAAGGTGATGGGCAAACCCTATCGGCAGCACATCATCGGCCGCCGCCGTGGTTACCATGGCTCCACCTGGGTGGCGGCGAACCTTGGCGGCATGATCGGCATGCATGAACAGGGCGGCACCCAATTGCCGGGGTTCCATCATATCCAGCAGCCCTACTGGTATGATTTCGGAGGAAGCAAAAGCCCGGAGGAGTTCGGCCTTGAGGCTGCAGCTGAGCTCGAGACGAAGATCCTGGAATTGGGGCCGGACAACGTAGCGGCCTTCATTGGCGAACCCCTTCAGGGAGCTGCAGGCGTCCTCATTCCGCCCTCCACCTATTGGCCGGAAATCCAGCGCATCTGCCGCAAGTATGGTGTCCTCATCATCTCCGATGAAGTGATCTGCGGCTTCGGCCGTACCGGAAAGTGGTTTGGCTTTGAGACCTTCGGTTACGAGCCCGATATTGTGAACATGGCCAAGGGCTTGTCCTCCGGCTATCTGCCGATTGGCGCTGTGGCGTTCTCGGAGAACCTCATCAAACCCTTCTTCGACAAGGGCGGCGAGTTCTACCATGGCATGACCTATGACGGTCACCCGGTGGCCTCAGCGGTAGCGCTGAAGAATATCGAGATCTTGCAGGACGAGAAGATGGTGGATCGCGTGGCAGAACTCGCGCCGCACTTCAACGCCATGCTCAAGGGCCTGGAGGACCATCCCATCGTCGGCGAGACGCGCAGCGTGGGCCTCATTGGTGCGCTGGAGCTGACCTGCGACAAGGCCGGCCGAGGGCGCTTCCACGACTCGGGCCGGGTTGGAACCATCTGCCGTGATCACTGCTTCAATGCTGGCCTGATCATGCGGGCCTGCTGGGATACCATGGTCCTGGCGCCTCCCTTCTGCATTAGCCGCAAGGAAATTGACGAAATCGGCAGGCTGGCGAGGATCGCCCTCGACAAGACCTACGCTGACGTGAAGGCCGAAGTGGCGTAACACCGGACCAAACTTCCGGGCCATGGCGTCGCCATATTTGGCCCGATAATTGCTTGTTTTTAAAGGACCATGACGGTCCGTACAGAGGGCGCGAAAACATGAAGACCCATTTTCCCATCTCCCGGATGAACCGCCGCAACCTGTTGCGCGGCAGCGGGGCCCTGTTTGCGGGCCTCACGCTCCTTCCCTACAAGGCCATGTCCGAGGAAGAGAAGAAGCTCAGCTTCTACAACTACGACACCTACATTGGCGAGCACACGCTGGCGGACTTCACCGCCGCGACCGGCATTGACGTCAAGATGGACCTCTTCGCCGATGGTGACGAGCTCTTCACCAAGCTGAAGGCAGGTAACCCGGGCTATGACGTGATCGTCCCCACCAACGACAAGGTGGAGCGCATGATCAAGGCCAACATGCTGGTGGCCCTCGATCACGGCAAGATTCCAAACGTCGCCAACATCGATCCCGCATTCATGAATCCGACCTTCGATCCCGGCCGCAAGTATTCGCTGCCCTACATGTGGGGCACCGTCGGCATCGGCTATCGCAAGTCGAAGGTGACGGATGCATCGAGCTGGAAGGTCCTGTTCGATGACCCGACCTATGCCGGCCGCATGGCCTCGCTGGGTGACCAGGAACACAATATCGGCTGCGCCCTCAAGTATCTGGGCTACGGCTACAACTCCACCAACATTGATGAACTGAACAAGGCCAAGGATCTCCTGATCTCGGCCAAGAAGGGCATCAAGAAATATGCCGATGACAACGGCCAGGACTTGCTCGCGCAGGGCGAAGTCGATTTGACCATGGAGTACAACGGTGACATCGCCCAGGTGATGGCCGAGGACGAGGACATCTCCTACGTCGTGCCGAAGGAAGGCTCCAACGTCTGGGAAGACACGATCGCCATTGCCGCGGGCGCGCCACACCCGGAAAACGCGCATGCCTTCATCAATTTCGTCTTTGACAAGGAGAACGGCAAGCACATCGCGGAAACCATCCAATATGCAACGCCCAACAAGGCCGCGCGTGAAATCATGGATGAAGCATATCAGAACAACCCCGCCATCTTCCCGCCGGCGGAGATTCTGGCCAAGTGCGAATACGCATCATACCTGGGCGAAGAAGCCCTCAAGGTTCGTGATGAAATCTGGACGGCCGTGCAGGCCGCCTGACGCCATGCAAGCTTGCTGAAGCCAAACGGAGACGCGAAGGCGTCTCCGTTCTTTTTTGGACCAACGCCCAATGCCTCTCGCCCCACCACCCCGCCTGCCTCTTTCCGTGATCCGGAACTTTGTCTGGGAGAATTACGGAATGGTCGGTGAATTTACCGCACTGGATGGCGAGCGCGACCAGAACCACAGGTTGTCGGCGGCCTCCGGCAAGGTGGTGGTGAAGGTCGGAAGCGCGGCCGAACCCATTATTCTCGCGCAGGAACAGGCGCGTGCCCTTGACCTTCTTGCAATGGTTGACCCGTCCCTGCCAGTGCCGCACTGCCTTGCTGCAAAAGATGGACACAAGGTTCCCGTGCTCCATTGCGATGGTGCAGATTATCCCGTGCTCGTGCTGCAATGGCTGGAGGGTGAAGTTGCGGGCGACCGGCAACTGGATGCCGGACAATACCGAGCTTGGGGCGAGGCAATCGGCCGGCTGAACAAAGCCATGCGCGGTTTTGTGTCGGTGCCCCTCATGCAGCGGACACTCGATTGGAATGTCGCATCGTTTGACGAGGCGCGATGGCCGGTGAGCGAACTTTCCGAGGCGGAGGCGGCATTGATCGCGCCCGCCTTGCAGGCCTTTCGCCAATTCGTCGCACCGCAGCTTATGCGGTTTCCCCATCAACTGATGCATTGCGACGTGCATCCCTACAACACATTGCTCGGGCCGGATGGCGGCGTATCCGGCATCATTGACTTCGGCGATATGATCTTCGGCCCCCGTCTGCTGGATCTGTCCAATGCCATCGGTGACTGCCTTGTTCCCGGACACGACATGGCACGCGTTGCCGTGAATCTCGTTGCAGGCTTTGTCCGCCATGTTCCGCTGGAGCCGACGGAAGTTGACGCGCTGTTGCCGCTGGCGAAAATGCGAACGGCGCTCAGCTTTCTTATCAGCCGCCAGCGTGTGGCGCAGGATGTTACACTCACGCCTCAGATTGTAGCGCTTGCCGACCTGAGTCTGGATGTGTTGCGGGAGCTGGAGCGAAAGGACCTGACGGAAGCCGTACGCTATGCGGCCAATGTTCCGCGCCAGGCCTCGCAATCGGAACTGCACCTGCAGGAGCGGCGCGCCACCGCCATGGGGCGGAAGTCACTGCTGTTCTACGACACGCCCCTCCATATCGTGAAAGGGGAAGGCGTATGGCTGACCGCGGCGGATGGCCGACAATATCTGGATTGTTACAACAACGTGCCCCATGTCGGCCATGCGCACCCCCACGTGGCGGAAGCGGTCGCCCGGCAACTCCGCGTGCTGAACACCAACACGCGCTATCTCACAGAAGATGCCGTTGCCTATGCCGAACGTCTGAAGGCCACCCTGCATCCGTCCCTGGACACGGTGGTCTTTGTCAATTCGGGCAGTGAGGCGAACGATGTCGCGTGGCGCATGGCCAACGTCTTCACCGGCCATACAGGCGCGCTCTGCATGGACTTCGCCTATCATGGTGTCACCATGGCATCCGACATGCTCTCGCCCTCCAACTATCCTCCTGGCGGATGGCAAGCGCCACTCGTTCGCCAGATGCGGGCGCCCGACGTCTATCGCGATCCATTGAACGTTCCACCCGAGGAAGCCGGCGAGGCCTATGCGGCTGCGGCGGGCGCCCTGCTTTCCAGCCTTGACCAAGAAGGTCACGGCAGTTCGATTGCCATCATGGATTCCGCTTTCATGACGAATGGCATACTTGAGGCACCCGCAGGTTACGTGGGCGCCGTGATGCGCCGCGTACATGATCACGGGGGCCTGTTCATCGCCGATGAGGTACAGTCCGGCTTCGGTCGCATGGGCACGCACATGTGGGGCCATCAGCACCACGGCATCGTTCCGGATTTTGTCACCATCGGCAAACCTGCTGGCAATGGCTATCCGTTGGGAGTCATTATCACCAGGTCGGCAATCATGGACCGCTTCGTCGCTGCAACAGGTCCGTTCTTTTCCACTTTCGGAGGCGGCAACGCAGCCTGTGCGGCGGGGATTGCCGTCCTTGAGGTGATGGACCGCGAACATCTCCAGTCAAACAGCCTGAATACCGGGCAATACCTGCGGCAGCAGTTGCGGGGGCTGATGGGCCGGCATGATCTGATCGGCGATGTCCGGGGTTCGGGGCTGGCGACCGGTGTAGAACTTGTCGCCGACAGGATCCGCAAGACGCCGGCCGTTCAGGCGACACGAGACGTGATCAACAGGCTGAAGGACGCGGGTGTTCTGGTGGGAAGTGACGGTAAGCTGGGCAACGTGCTGAAGATCCGCCCACCCCTTGTCTTTTCAACCGCCCATGCCGACAGGGTAGTCGACACCCTCGACCATGTGCTTGAAGCTGTTGGCCGAACTTGCGAGCCTGGAAAAAATAGGCTTTAAATCAAACAAAAAAGGCAAAGGGCGAGGGATACGCAATCTTGGAAGACTGGAAATCCAACGGCCGGTCGTTTTGGACACTGGCAACGCCGGGCACATTCTGGCTCGTGGTCTTCTTTCTGATTCCGCTCGGCTATCTTCTCATTCTGTCATTTTCCAGCAAGGCCGTGATTGACGGCCAGGTTTCGGTCAACGACTACGACTACATCACCGGCATTGAAAACTATGTGCGGGCCATCAATCCCGACATCATTTCCATCTTCATACGCACCTTGTGGTGGAGTGCGCTCGCCACTCTCGCCTGCCTTCTCATCGGCTATCCCATCGCCTTCGCCATCTGCTTCATGCCCGAGCGCTGGCGGCCCATGGCCCTGCTGCTCATCGTCCTGCCGTTCTGGATCAACTTGCTCATCCGCACCTATGCCTTGAAGACGGTCATGGGCGCGCGGGGCATCATCAATACGGTTTTGGGTTTCGTGGGCATTGGCCCGATTGAAATGATCGGCACGACAGGCGCCGTGATTTTCGGCCTCGTCTATGTCTTCCTGCCCTTCATGATCCTGCCGCTCTATTCAACCATCGAACGCCTCGACAAGAGTTACCTCGAAGCAAGTCTTGATCTCGGCGCGTCGCAATTCCAGACCTTCCGGAAGGTGACGCTGCCGCTTACAATGCCGGGCATCATCACGGGCCTCATCCTCGTCTTCATTCCCTGTCTCGGGATGTTCCTCATTTCCGATGAGCTCGGCGGCCCCACCTCGTGGATGATCGGCAACGTCATCCAGGCCCAGTTCGGCACGTCCAATGACTGGCCGTTCGGGTCTGCACTCTCATTTGCGCTGATGATGCTCACGATCATCGTGCTTGTGATGCAGTGGTATTATCAGAACCGCTCGAAGGGAGCGCAGTGATGTCCAGCCAGCTGAAACCGGGACAGGGTCCGCTGGAATACGGTCGGCGCCGCTGGCTGCAGTCGCTGTTTGCGGTGACGCTTGTCGTGCTCTACGTGCCAATCTTCGTGCTGATTGCGTTTTCCTTCAACCAGCAGAACCGCGGCGGTGTGTGGAAGGGTTTCACCTTCGAAAACTATCCCAAGGCCTGGGCCAACGAGTCCATTTACGATGCCATGGTGAACTCGCTCGCCATCGCCGTCATCACGACGCTTGTGGCCACAGTGATCGGCACCATGGTCGCTGTGATGATGTGGCGCTTCCGGTTTCCCCTGAAGCCGGCCTACGAGGCGGCCATGGGCCTTCCCATCGTCATTCCGGAAATCTGCATGGGTGTCGCCCTCCTGCTGTTCTTCAACAACACCGGCCTCATCGATTTCTTCAAGAACAAGGGCTGGCCGCTCAACCTGAGCACCATCATCATCGCCCACGTGGCCTTCTGTTTTCCCTTCGTGGCCATCGTGGTGAGGTCCCGTCTTGTCGGCTTCAACAAGCAGCTGGAAGAAGCATCCCGCGACCTGGGTGCCAACGAATGGCAGACGTTTTGGCAAGTTCTCGTCCCATACATGAAACCCGGCATCATTGCCGGCGCACTCCTTGCCTTCACATTGTCGCTGGATGACTTCATCATCACATTCTTCGTGGGCGGCCCGGGCTCCATCACCTTCCCGGTGA
>CALMLK010000391.1 GCA_937868035.1 uncultured Alphaproteobacteria bacterium | reverse complement strand
GCGTGACTCATCAAGCAGAAGCCGATCAATGAGATTCTCTTTGACGCCATTTTGAGCGCAATGGCAGATTCAAAACTGTATGCTGCACAGTTCGCTGTTCGCCAACTTAACGTGAATTTGACGTGGGGGATAATTTTCCTATTTCGTTTTTTCATCGTGACTGGACTTCTGAGTTTTTCTCCAAACCTTGATACTCTCGCCTATGCCTTGGTCTTGTCGTCCGCTTTATCGCTCGGTGCCGCGTTTTTGTTGGATAGGCAATCTGAAACCGTGGGTGTCGGCATCTGCTCTGGCGGCATGCGCCGATGAAGAAAGGGATTGTCCTTGTTGCTTCGCTGGCGGAGTCCGTCAGTAATTTTCGCGCACCGCTGGTGCGGCGGATGGTGCAGCACGGATTGGCGGTGACAGCCGTTGCGCCGGATCTCGACTCCTCCAGCCGGAGCGCCATTGCGGAGCTGGGGGCGCGGGCCGAGCTGGTGCGCTTCGCCCGCACCGGCATGAATCCCCTCAAGGACCTGCTGGGCATTGTCGCGCTCTACCGCTTCTTCCGGCGCGAGAAGCCCCGTTACATTCTGGCCTATACGGCCAAGCCGGTGAACTACGGATTGCTGGCCGCCCGTTTCGCCGGTGTGCCCACCCGCGCGGTGATGATCACGGGTCTCGGCTACGCCTTCACGGAAGGCGGCGAAGGGCGCCGGAAGATCGCCCGCATGGCTGCGCGGTTTCTCTATGGCCTGTCCCTGCCGCGGGCCACGTCCATCATCTTCCAGAATCCGGACGATGTGGCGTTGTTCCGGGAGCAAGGTCTTCTGAGCGCGGCGTCGCCTGTTCACCTCGTCAATGGATCGGGGGTGGATTGCAGCCAGCACGCCGTGTCGGCCCTGCCGGAGCGCCCACATTTCCTGATGATCGCCCGCCTGCTCAAGGACAAGGGGGTGCGCGAATATGCCGAGGCCGCGGCGCGGTTGCGTGCGCAGGTTCCGGGCGCGACCACGTCTCTGGTCGGCTGGATTGATGAGTCGCCCAATTCCATCACTCGCAACGAGCTCGATGGCTGGTGCGCGGCGGGACTCAATTTCCTCGGGCGCTTGTCCGATGTCCGTCCGGCCATTGCCCAGGCCTCCGTTGTCGTCCTGCCGTCCTACCGGGAAGGGACGCCGCGCTCGGTGCTGGAAGGCATGGCCATGGGACGGGCCATCATCACCACCGACGCTCCCGGCTGCCGGGAAACGGTGGAGCCAGGCGTGAACGGCCTTCTGGTGCCGCCGCGAGACGCTGCGGCCCTGGCGCAGGCCATGATTGCGCTGGCGCGGGATCCGGCGCGCGTGGCGGCCATGGGGACGCAATCCCGCCGGATCGCCAAAGAAAAATACGATGCGGATGCGGTGGCCTTGGATACGCTGCGCAAGGCGGGTATTCTTCCGGCGCCATGATGAAACGGCTGTTCGACATTGTCATTTCCGCGACTGGGCTGGTTCTGCTCAGTCCGCTGCTGCTGGTGCTTGCGCTTCTCGTCCGCCGCAATCTTGGCCGTCCCGTGCTGTTTTCCCAGGTCAGGCCCGGGCTCGGGGGGCAGCCATTCCGCATGTACAAGTTCCGCACCATGCTGAATGCCACAGGCCCCGATGGCGAACCACTGGCGGACGCGCGCCGGCTCACGCCGTTCGGCATGCGCATGCGGGCGGCCAGCCTCGACGAGTTGCCGGAACTGTGGAACGTGCTGAAGGGCGACATGAGCCTGGTGGGGCCGCGACCGCTGCTCATCGAATATCTGCCGCTCTACTCGCCACAGCAGGCCCGCCGCCATGAGGTCCGTCCGGGTATCACGGGCTGGGCGCAGGTCAATGGCCGGAACGCGCTCTCCTGGGAGGAGAAGTTCACCCTTGATGTTTGGTATGTCGACAACCGCAGCATGGCATTGGATTTCAGGATTTTGTGGAAGACCTTCATGGCTGTTGTGTCGCGCAAGGGCATCAGCAATGAAGGTCATGCCACCATGCCGCCGTTCACGGGTGGCCACGGGGTGGTGGAATGACCCGTTCGCAAACGCTGTTCATCCTGGGTGCGGGCGGGCATGGCCGCGTGGTGGCGGATATCGCTGAGGCCATCGGCTGGAGTGATGTCCGTTTTCTGGACAACCGCTGGCCCGGCATGGACGCCAATTTGCACTGGCCCGTGGTGGGCCGCGGAGTGGAAGCGTTGCCCGAAGGCGCGCAGGTGTTCGTGGCCATTGGCCATTGCGGAAAACGGCTGGAGCTGTTGCAGCAGATGTCGGCCCAGGGCCACACTGTCCCACTGCTCATCCATCCCACTGCCTTCGTCTCGCGCCATGCCACGCTGGAGGCCGGGACCGTTGTCATGCCGCAGGCTGCGATCAATGCTGGGGCGGTGCTGGGGCGGGGTGTGATTGTCAACACGGGTGCCACGGTTGACCACGACTGCCGGATCGGCGATGGCGTGCACATCTCGCCCGGGGCCCATCTCGCGGGTGGTGTTTCGGTGGGCGAAGGCACGTGGATCGGCATCGGCGCTGTGGTGCGCGAGGGAATCCAGATTGGTGCGAATGTCATGGTTGGTGCGGGCGCTGCCGTTGTGTCACATGTCCGGGATGGCGCGCGTGTGGTTGGCGTGCCCGCCAGAGAGGTTCGTTGAATGTTGAATACCGGTTTTTCACCGTGGCCCAGTTTCACCCAGGAAGAGGCAGATGCTGTCTCGCAGGTGCTTCTGTCGAACCGCGTGAACCAGTGGACGGGCGATCAGGTGAAGTCGTTCCAGTCCGAGTTTGCAGCCTGGTGCGGGGTGCCGCATGCGATTGCGCTTGGCAACGGCACATTGGCGCTGGACCTGTGCTGGAAGGTTCTCGGCATCGGGGCGGGAGACGAAGTCATCGTCACACCGCGGACCTTCATGGCGTCGGCATCTTCCATCGCCACGGCGGGCGCTGCGCCGATCTTTGCGGATGTCGATCCTGACACCCAGAACATCACGCCGGAAACGGCGGCGCGGGTGATCACGCCGCGCACCAAGGCAATCTGTCTCGTGCACCTTGCGGGCTGGCCCTGCGACATGGACGGGTTCCGCGATCTCGCCAAGGCCCATAGTCTTCTGCTTGTGGAAGATTGCGCGCAGGCCCACGGTGCGGCGTGGCGCGGCACGCCTGTGGGCTCGCAATCCGACATGGCGGCATGGTCGTTCTGCCAGGACAAGATCATGACCACGGGTGGTGAAGGCGGCATGGTCACGTTGTCCGACAAAGACAGGTGGCTCAGGGGCTGGTCCTACAAGGACCATGGCAAGGACTGGGACGCCATGTTCAACCGCGAACATCCGCCCGGCCCGAGGCTGGTCCATGAGACCATCGGCACCAATTGGCGGATGCTCGAAATGCAGGCTGTCATTGGCCGAATCCAGCTCAAGCGCATGCCGCAGTGGCATGCGGCGCGCAAACGCAATGCCGCCGCGATCTTTGACGCCGCCGCGAATTTCTCAGCCGTGCGCGTTCCCGAGATTGCCGCCCACGTCACCCATGGCTTCTATCGCGCTTATGTTTTCGCCAGGCCCGAAGCGCTGAAGGATGGATGGAGCCGGGACCGCATGATTTCGGCACTCAATGAGCGGGGTATTCCCGTCTATCATGGGTCGGCTTCGGAGATCTATCTGGAGAAGGCCTTCGACGATACGCCGAGCCGCCCGGCCACGCGGCTGCCCATCGCTCGCAAGCTGGGCGAAACCAGCATCATGTTCCTCGTGCACCCCACATTGACGGAGGCCGAGATCAGCCGTACGTGCAGCGCGTTGCAGGATGTCCTGCGGCTGGCGCAACGCTAGGGCACGGCACGGGGGAACGCGCCATGACAGGGAATCAGTACCAGTATACCGGCGGCCTCTGGCTGGTGACCGGCGCGGCAGGGTTTATAGGCTCCAACATCGTGGAGAAGTTGCTGCGCGACGGTCAACGCGTCCGTGCACTGGACAATTTCGCCACCGGATTCCGCAAGAACATCGACGCCGTGCGCGCCGCCGCTGGCGCGGATGCGGCGGAGAGGTTTGAATTCATCGAAGGCGATATCCGCAACCGTGACACCTGCACGGCGGCGATGAAAGGTGTGTCGCATGTCCTGCACCAGGCCGGGCTTGGCTCCGTGCCGCGGTCGCTCGCCGATCCCATCACCACGAACGAGGTGAACGTCGGTGGCTTCCTCAACGTCATGGATGCGGCACGGCGGGAGAAAACGCGCAGCTTCGTCTATGCGGCGTCGAGTTCGACCTATGGTGACGAGCCCAACCTGCCGAAGATCGAGCATCGCATCGGCGAGCCGCTGTCGCCCTATGCGGTGAGCAAGCTGGTGAACGAGATCTATGCGCGCAACTACAAGCGGAGCTTCGGTTTCCGCGCCACGGGGTTGCGCTATTTCAATGTCTTTGGCCCACGCCAGGACCCTGACGGGGCTTATGCGGCGGTGATACCGAAATGGACCGCCGCGATGATTGCCGACCACGACATCACCATCAACGGTGACGGCAAGACCAGCCGCGACTTCTGCTACGTTGATAACGCCGTGCAGGCGAACATCCTTGCTTCACTGGCACCCGAAGAAGCGCAAGGTGAAGTCTACAATGTTGCGGTGGGGCACCGCACGACGCTGAACGAGCTTTTCATGATGCTGCGGGATGAACTGTCCCGCCTGCAGGTTCACTACCGGCGCGATCCGGTTCATGCCGAATTTCGCGCCGGCGATGTCCGCCACTCGCAGGCCGACATTTCCAAGGCCCGCGACATGC
>CALMLK010000390.1 GCA_937868035.1 uncultured Alphaproteobacteria bacterium | reverse complement strand
ACGCGTTCAGCGCAGATGGTTAAGCCGTAGCTTACGTTTTCAATGTTTGCGCCATTGTGCTTCCCATCAATCCGACTAATATAGTCGGGATAACATCATCCCGCAAAACCGGTCAAACGGAATCGGCGGGCGCGTGCAGACGAGGTGACAATGATCTTCCAGATTGCGGACGTTCTGACGCCGGACCAGGTCGGGGAGGCGTGCGCGAAGCTCGAAAGCGAGATGGCGGGCTTTGCCTCGGGCAAGGCCACCGCGGGTTGGTATGTGAAGGACCTGAAGCACAACGATCAGGCCAACGGTCCCGCCGCACTGCAGGTCATTGCCGATGTGAAGCAGGTCCTCCTTGCCAACACCGCCTTCCGCTCCATCGCCCGGCCGAAGGAATTCGTGAAAATGCTGGCGTCGCGCTATCAGCCGGGCATGGCTTACGGCACCCATGTGGATGACGCGCTCATGGGCGGCAGGCGCACGGACATGTCCTTCACGCTGTTCCTCGCTGATCCGGCATCCTACGACGGCGGCGAACTGGTGGTGGAAGGCAATGACGGCGACAATGCCATCAAGCTCCCCGCCGGCGCGCTGGTGCTTTATCCCACCACCAGCCTGCACCGCGTGAACGAGGTGACGCGCGGCGAGCGTCTGGCCATCGTGGGTTGGGTGCGCAGCTTTATCCGCAGTCAGGAACAGCGCGATGTCCTTCTCGATCTCGACCAGGTGATTGCGGGCCTCGCCGGCACCGCCGCCGACCGCGCCACCACGGACCGGATCTTCAAGGTCCGCAATGTTCTCACGCGCATGTGGGCGGAAGACTGATTCTCTTTCCCCGCCGCCGCTTTCTCGTCTAACTTGCTCCATAACCCGGCTGTAAACGCCGGGACATACGAAGGGGTGGATGCGATGGCACAGGACTCTCCGCAACTGGAACAGCCGATGGTGCATCTGGTGCACATGGCTGTTTTCACCCTCGTGGTGGCGGTGCTCGCGGCGGTTCTCTACTCCGGAATAAAGGGGGCCTTCATGGCCAACCCCTTTCTCAACGGCTTGATCGTCGCCACGCTGATGCTCGGTATGGTCTACGCTTACCGCATGGTCTGGCGCCTCATGCCCGAAGTGAACTGGGTCAACAATTTCCGCCTGGGCGAATCGTCCGATCAGCCGCTGCCCGTGCTGCTCGGCCCCATGGCCACCATGCTGGGCGACGCCGACCGCCGCACCATTCTTTCCCCATCGAGCATGCGTTCGCTGCTCGACTCGCTGGCCTCGCGCCTCGATGAAGCGCGCGACCTCATGCGTTATCTCGTGGGCCTGCTGATCTTCCTCGGCCTTCTCGGCACCTTCTGGGGTCTTCTTGAAACCGTGTCCTCGGTGGGCGATGCCATTCGCGGTCTGGATGTCTCCACGGCGCAATCAAGCTCGGTGTTCGAGGAATTGAAGAACGGCCTGCAACGGCCCCTCGCCGGCATGGGACTTTCGTTCTCGTCATCCCTCTTCGGCCTGTCCGGCTCGCTGATCCTCGGCTTCATGGACCTCAAGGCCTCGCAGGCGCAGAACCGCTTTTATCAGGATCTGGAAGACTGGCTCTCCACCATCACCGACCTGCAGGCAGGGCAGGGTGATGGCAACGCCTCCGGAGCTGTTCCCGCCTTCATGAGGATCGACATGCAGGGTCTGCAACGGTCAATCGAACGCCTCGCCCAGAATGTCGGCGAAGGAGGTGGCGCAACGCCCGCCTTGGCCGGAAATGGCAGCACGGAAACCATTGAACAACTCGCCGATGCGGTGGCGAGCCTCGTGGCCCAGATGCGCGACGAGCAGAAGATGGTCCGCAACTGGATTCAGACCCAGCAAGTGCAGCAAAGTGAAATCCAGCGCCTCCTCATCCGCCAGAGTGGCGGACGCAGCAGGGAATAGCAGCCCATGCCGGCCCTCTCCCGCCGCAGACGCCAGGAAGATGCGCCCTATTGGCCTGGCTTCGTCGATGCCATGGCCCAGCTTCTGCTGGTCATCACCTTCCTCCTGTCGGTGTTCATGATTGCGCAGTTCCTGCTGGCGCGGGAAATCACCGGGCAGGACTCGGCGTTGGGGCAGTTGCGCTCGCAAATCGCGGAACTGACGGAACTGCTCAATCTCGAAAAAGGCGCCAAGGCCGAGGTGGAGGCGCAGCTTCTCTCGCTCACCGATGATCTGAACAAGGAAAAATCCAAGACCGCAGGCCTGCTGGCCGATCTGCAGGCGGAAAACGAGAAGGGCCAATCCGCGGGGTCCATTGTCTCGACCTTGCAGACCTCCCTCGATAGCGAAAAGAAGATATCATCGGATGCATTGGCGAAAGTCGAACTGCTCAATCAGCAGATCGCCGCCATGCGCCGCCAGCTCTCGCAGATCAATGCGCTTCTGGACGCCGCCGAAGAACGCAACAAGGCCTCGGAGGCGCAGGTGGCCGACCTCGGCAAGCGCCTGAACACGGCACTGGCCCAGAAGGTGCAGGAGCTTTCCAAATACCGTTCGGAATTTTTTGGCCGTCTGCGCCAGATCCTCTCGCAGCGCTCCGACATTCTCGTGGTGGGCGACCGCTTCGTCTTCCAGGCCGAAGTGCTCTTCCCCAAGGGCAGCGCCGACCTGAACGAGGCGGGCAAAGTGGAAATGCTGAAGCTCGCCGACGCGCTCCGCCAGCTTGAACGCGAAATCCCGGAAGACATAGCCTGGGTCCTGCGCGTCGATGGTCACACTGATATCGATCCCATCCAATCGCCGCTGTTCAACTCCAACTGGGAACTGTCGTCCGCCCGCGCCATCACGGTCGTCAAGTTCCTCATTGCCCAGGGCGTGCAGCCGCGTCACCTCGTGGCCGCGGGCTTCGGCGAATATCAGCCGATTGTCGAAGGCGACAGCGAAGACGCAAAATCGGAAAACCGCCGCATCGAACTCAAGCTGACGGACCGCTGAACTGCAGCTTGGCGAGGCGGGCGTAGAGCTCGTTCTTCTTGACGAGTTCGGCATGTGTGCCCTGCGCCACCAGCTTGCCCTTGTCGAGAACGAGGATTCGGTCGGCGTTGCGCACGGTGGCGAGCCGGTGGGCGATGACGAGCGTCGTGCGGTTCTGGGTGACAGTCTCAAGCGCCTGCTGGATCATCTGCTCGCTTTCGGCATCGAGCGCGCTTGTCGCTTCATCCAGCAGCAGAATGGGCGCATTGCGGAGGATGGCCCGGGCGATGGCGATGCGCTGCCGCTGCCCGCCCGACAATGTGACGCCGCGTTCACCGAGCGGCGTCTCATAGCCTTGGGGAAGCGCCCGGATAAAGCCGTCGGCGCGCGCCGCTTTTGCCGCCGCTTCCACATCGGCCATGGTGGCGCCGGGGCGTCCGAAGCGGATGTTCTCGTTCACCGAGCCGGAGAAAATCACGGGGTCTTGCGGCACGGTGGCGATGACGCTGCGGAGCGAGGTGAGGTCAGCGCCTGTGAGGGGAACGTCATCAATGGAAACGACGCCCGCTTGCGGATCGTAAAAGCGCTGCAGCAGCGAGAAGATCGTGGTCTTGCCCGCGCCAGAAGGTCCGACAATCGCCACCACTTCGCCGGGCCGCGCCACAAAACTGAGTTTCTGCAACACGTCGGTGCCGGGCCGTGTGGGATATTGGAACGACACGCCCTTGAAGGTGATGAGCCCCTGCGCTGGCGAGGGGATGGGCGTGGCATTGGCGGGTGAGACGATGGCGGGCTTTTCATCCAGCAATTCCGAAATGCGCTCCGATGCCCCCGCCGCAAGCTGCACTTCGCCGTACACTTCCGACAGCTGCCCGAGCGAACTCGCGGCAAACACGGCATAGAGAACGAACTGGCTCAGCGTTCCGCCGGAGAGCTTCCCGGCCATGACGTCGCGCGCACCGAACCACAACAGGCCGACAATGGCGCCGAGAGAAACAAGAATGATGAGGAAGGTGAGTACACCGCGCGCCAGCGTGCGTTTGGCTGCGGCATCGAAGGCCGTGCGCGTGGCGCCGGCAAAGGCGGACATGGTGGCCGCTTCCTGCGTATTGGATTGCACGGTGCTGATGGCCGAGAGCCGCTCCTGGGCGAAGGCGGCACTGTCGGCCAGCGTATCCTGCGCCAGCCGCGAGAGCGATCGCACGCGCCGGCCATAGAGCACCAGCGGCAGCACGATCAGCGGAATGGCAAGTGCGGCAAGGCCAGAGAGTTTGGGGCTGGTGTAAACCATCATCACCAGCGCGCCGATCAGCATCACCATGTTGCGAAGCGCAATTGATGCCGTTGATGAGAAGGCACTCTTGATTTGCGTCGTATCCGCCGTGAGCCGCGAGATCACCTCGCCTGTCTTCTGGCTCTCGTAATAGGAGGGCGTGAGCAG
>CALMLK010000389.1 GCA_937868035.1 uncultured Alphaproteobacteria bacterium | reverse complement strand
GACGAGACGGCCCGGAGCTGGTCACTGGTGTGAGCGGGCGGGGCGCGGATTTCACTCCGGCAACATCACCTCAACCCCCGGAAACGCTGCGGCCAGTGCTCTTCTCGCGGCGAAGCAGGCCTGCAAGTCCCAGCCGTTGACGATGCCCAGGCGGAAGCCTCCCGGCGGCATGGGGTGGGCTTTTTCGTCCCTGGCTGCGTGATAGGTGACCTGCAGGCTGGAGACCTGCGGCATGGCGCGGATGCGGGCCTGCACTTCGGCGGGAGGATGCGGCGGCACCGCGCCGTGGCGGGCGAAGAGCGGCACCGAGTAGCCTTCGCGCATGTGGGACTGCTGCAAATCCCACACGCCCTTTCCATATAACTCCACCACGGCATCAAACCAGGCGCGGCCATAGAGATCGCACCACTGGTCGGCGAAGCGGATTTGCGCCTCGATGATTTTCCCACCGATGGTTTCGATGTTGATCATGCCGGTGTAGCCGGGGAGTTCGCGCGCCACCCACTGCGTGAGGAAGCGGGTGAGGGGGCCGTCGTCCTCGGTGCGGATGATCCAGTGCTTGAACATGCCTTCTGTCCAGGCAATGCCCTCGGCATGGCGGATCCAGGCGACGGCGCCTTTCACCACGGCGGCGTCGGTAGAGATGTGGGGGCCGGTGAACAGGTCCATCCACATCATGTCCGGCTTCATGTGGCGGCGGAAGTCGTCCTCGCCGCGGAGCACGCAACTGCCCAGCCCCATGCCCTTCAGGTTCACGCGCGGCTTGGCGAAGACGGGAAAATGCCGGGGCGGGTCCGTGGCCGTGCCGCTCTCCACGCCCTGGCTCCGCGCCACGTGAAGCTTGTCGTAGATGTAACGATAATCCGGGAACCACTCCCAGCAATCAATGTCGTCAATGGGAACGTGCACGTCTGCGGGGCAGGGCACGGCGTCGAAATACTGAACGCGCCAAGGGTCTCGGACGTGAAAGGGCATGGCCTGAAACTATCAGGCCATCGCTTTTGTTCCAGTCGCGTTTACTTGATCGACCACACGATGCTGACATCGATTGTCAGGGCCTGCTCGCCCTGGGCCACCGGAACGGCGGCGGCATCGGCGGCCATTGCTGATTTCATCATGGGCATGGGCGGGCGGTATCCACCACCTTCGCTGAGCGACACGATATCGCCGAGGGTGAAGCCACCGGCGGTGGCATAGATTTCGGCCTTGTGGCGCGCGTCCGCCACGGCGTTCTGGCGCGCGGTATCCAGCATCGCATCGGGCTTGGAGACCGAGAAGGCAATGCCGTAGACCTGGTTGGAACCGGCTGTCACGGCCTTGTCGAGAAGGTCGCCCAGTGCGGCGATCTTGCGGACGGTCACGGTCACGGTGTTGGAGACGTCGTAGCCCGTCACCTTCGGCTGCTGCGTGCCGCCCTGGCCATAGTCATAGCGCGGCGAGATGTTGAAGTTGGAGGTGGCGATGTCGCGGTCCTCGATGCCCTGCTGCTTCAGCAGCGCCATCACATCGGTCATCGCCTTGGTGTTGGCGGCCAGCGCCTCCTGCGCCGTCAGCGCGTTGGACATCACGCCGAGGGTGATCGTCGCCATGTCGGGCACGGCGCGCACTTCGCCCGTGCCGGTGATGGAAATCGTGCGGTTCAATTTGGCCTCGTCAGCAAGGGCGGGAGTGAAGAGCAGGGTGGCGGCGGTCAAAGCGGCAAACAGGCGGGTCAGCATCGAAGTTCGTTCTCCTTGGCGGAAGCAGATAGGAATAAATTGCGGCAGCAAAAGGGCGGGCCGGGTCAGCGGAACGGCGGCTCGTCGAAACTGCGCAGCTTGCGCGAATGCAGTCCGGCGCGGTCGACACGCAAGCGGTCCACCGCCGCCAATCCGATCAGCAGGTGTTCGCCCACGGCGCGGTCGTAGAAGGCATTGGCCGCACCGGGCAATTTGATTTCGCCGTGCAGCGGCTTGTCGGACACGCAGAGCAGCGTGCCGTAGGGCACGCGCAGGCGGTAGCCCTGCGCCGCGATGGTTCCGGATTCCATGTCGACGGCGATGGCGCGCGAGAGGTTGATGCGCTTCCGCTCCGGCGTCCAGCGCAGTTCCCAGTTGCGGTCATCGTTGGTGACGACGGTGCCGGTGCGCAGCCGCGATTTCAACGCCTCGCCCTGTTCGCCCGTCACATCGGCGGCAGCGGCCTGCAGCGCCACCTGGATTTCCGCAAGCGCGGGAATGGGAATGTCCGGCGGCACCAGTGAATCCAGGATGTGATCCTGCCGCAGGTAGGCGTGGGCGAGAACGTAGTCGCCGATCCGCTGCGACTGGCGAAGCCCGCCACAGTGGCCGATCATCAGCCAGCAATGGGGCCTGAGCACCGCAAGGTGATCCGTGATCGTCTTTGCGTTCGACGGCCCGACACCGATGTTCACCAGCGTGATGCCATCGTGCCCATCCTTGCGGGTGAGGTGATAGCCCGGCATCTGGAAGCGGTGCCAGGGGCTGCTGTCGATCACCTTCAGTGCGTCCGGTTCACGCATGTCGCGGGCAATGACGCCGCCGCCGGGAAGATAGAGCGCGTCATAGGGCCCGTCCTCGCGCAGGCGCGCCAGGCTCCACTGCACGAACTGGTCCACATAGCGGTGATAGTTGGTGAGCAGGATCCACGGCTGCACGTGGGACCAGTGCGTGCCGGTGTAATGCTGCAGCCGCTTCAGCGAATAGTCGATGCGCACGGCATCGAACAGCGCCAGCGGCAGCGGATCGCCGCGCTCCTGGGCAAAGGTGCCATCGGCAATTTCGTCGCCCACGAGGGAAAGCTGCGGCACCGGGAAATGCAGCGCCAGTTCCGCTGCCGAGACACCTCCCGCGCCAAGATCGTCGCCCTTGTCGAGCACGTAAGGATAGGGGATTTCCTGCGTCGAAGGCCGCACACGCAGCGTGGCGCCATAGTCCCGCACCAGGTAGCGGAGCTGTTGCAGCAGATAGGGCGCGAAGTGCGTGGGCTGCGTCACCGTCGTGGCATAAACGCCGGGCCCGGTGAACTTGGCAAAGGCGCGCGAGATGTTCGGTTGCAGGCCCTGCGACTCATAGGTGACGAGGAGTTCGGGGTAGCAGAAGGCCGCGCGCTCTTCCGGCGTCGGCACGGTGCGCGTCTTGAAATAGTGGTCCAGCGCATCCTTCAGGCCTGTCGTTGCTTCGGCGTGGAGCGCGATGAGGGCGTCGACGGCGGCCTCGGGAGTCAAATCCTGATATATCATCAGCGGCCTATAGCACGGCTTGTTGCGGGTTCAAAAACGGTCGGCACCGGCCATCCCGCCCAGCCGCACTGGCCTTCTCCCTGCAAATCGGTTAGTGAGCGGCGTCCCAACTGTCCGGGGCAGGTGGGGCCTGTAGCTCAATGGTTAGAGCTGACGGCTCATAACCGTCTGGTTGCAGGTTCGAGTCCTGCCGGGCCCACCACATTCCCCCGAACCCATCACATATCCGGAAACAGCATGTCCTGTTTGGGCGTGTCGTCGGTTTCGAGGACCTGGTCGCAGGGGCAGGCCATGGTCCAGAACACGCCTTCGGGGCGGTAGTCGAGTGTCACGTCGGCGGCGAATGACGTCTGGATCATGCGCTCGGTAACGGCGGTGCCGAAGCCGCGGCGGCGCGGACGCACGACGCGCGGGCCGCCGCTTTCCGTCCAGCTCATGCGGAAGGTGCATGGCACATCGGGCTTGCCGGAGTCTTCCATCTCCCAGCGCACGTGGATCTCGCCTTCAGGCGTGGCGAGGGAGCCATACTTGCTGGCGTTGGTGGAAAGCTCGTGCAGGGCCATGCCCAGCGGCTGGGCGGCGGAGGCGTTGATCTTGAGATCGGGACCCTCGAGGAAAATGCGCTTGCCAATGAGGTCTTCGAAGTGCGCGAGTTGCAAGCCGATGAGCTGGTGCAGCTTCACGCCGGTCCATGCGTTGTTGATCAGCACGTCATAGCCTGCGGCGAGCGCGTGAATGCGCGCCTGGAAGCGCTGCAGGAAATCGTCCTGTGCATCGGCAACGGTGTTGCGCGCCACGGCCAGGACGACGGCGAGCAGGTTCTTCTTGCGGTGGCTCGATTCCCGCATGAGCATGCGCAGGCGCTGCTCGTGGGTCTTGCGGAAGGTGATATCGAGAAAGATGCCGGACAATCCCGTCGGCTTCTCACCCTGCTGCTGGATGATGCGGCCCACGGTCAGGAGCCAGCGGTCGCCCACCTCGGGGTGGCGCACGCGGTATTCGCTCTCCCAGGTATCCGATGTTGCGGGGCTGTTCAGGCGTTCAAGCTGGGCCCGCACCCGCTGCTGGTCGTCCGGGTGAATGGCGTTGATCCATGTGTCGATGGTGACGGGATCATCGGGCTTGATGGCGTGGGCGTCCTGGAAGCGGGTGTCCCACACCGGCACCTGCGTCTCCAGATCGAGCGACCATGTGCCGGAGCCGGCCGCGTCGAGGGCGAGCTGCAGGCGCTGTTCGCTCTCCCGCATGCGCAGGGTGCGTTGCTCGACATTGCGTTCCAGGTTGCGGTTTGCTTCCTGCAGGCTGGCCAGCGTCTCCGCATATTGTTGCGCCAATGCCGCCACAAGCAGGGACACGAGCGCGGAGATGCCGAGGAAGGATTGCACGAAGACAATGCGGAGTTTCACCGTGTCCGGATCGGCGAAGAGTCCCAGTCGGTGGGAACTGATGTAGCTTGCCGCGATGGAGAGCACGGTGATCGCAACCGTCACGCCGGCAAAGCGCGTGCGCACGGCCAGCCATACGAGCAGCGGCAAGGCGGCATAGGCGAAGTGCTGGAAGGTGTAGGCAGCGGTGAACAGCACCACCACAACACCGGCGATCAGCAGGACCGGTTCGATGATGCGCACCGCATCAATGTCGTGGCGTGTCTTCCAGAGTTGCGCGGTCACCAGCATGAGCGGTGCAATTGCAAGAATGCCGGTGCTGTCGCCGAGCCAGACAAGTCCGAAGGTTTCCAGGAAGGAATGCTTCATGGCGAGGAAGGCATCCACGCTGGCAATCACGGCCGCGGCAACAACAGGGGCCACGCCGGCGCTGATGATGAGCGACAAGCTGGTCTGGAAGGATTCGATCCTGCGCGGCCGTTCCGACAGTTTGCGGAACAGCAATGCACCAAGCAGCACTTCCCCCACGTTTCCGAGCGCATAGATCATGGTGTAGTGGGTGGGGTTGTGGAACCAAAACACGTTGGCCGAGAACTCGCCAGCGACGCCGACCAGGAGCCACCAGGGCCAGCTTGCGCTGCGGGTGAGGAGCAGGGTGCCCACCATCAAACCCGCGGGCGGCCAGAAGGTGATGTCGATGCCGGGAATGATGGCGAGGCCCTGTCCCACCCACGCCGCGTAGAGATAGGACATGTAGAGCAGCACAAGGCGCGGCAGGCCGGGAAAGGCGGCGCGCGCCTCCGCCCAGCGCTGAAACAGGTTGCGCTGCGATGCAGATGGGGAGTCTGTGGAGCCGGAGGAACTCAGCTTCGCCTCGCGAGTTATGTTGAGTTCGCCGGATGATATTGAAATCCTTGGTCGCGGCAATGGAAATACTTTTGCTTTGGGGCGCAAAAACCGCGAAAGCCGTGGAACCGGAGTGAACCTTCAGGCGTTTTGCGCGTTTTTCTGCGTATCGCATTTTGCGGCGCAAAACCCGTTTTGACCGCGTGGACAGCATTTTGGGGGAGTGCAATAGTCCCGGGCAGGGCGCATCGCCTGTCAGGGAGAAACGCAATGGCAAATCAAATCTTCACGCTCAATCGCCGGGTGCTCTTGAAGGCCGGTGCAACCTTGCCGCTGGCAGGGCTGCTGCCGCAAGCCGCACGCGCTGACGGAGCGATCAAGATGGCGTCGGTCTACACCGTGCCTGTGGAGCAGCAGTGGGTGAGCCGCATTCACAAGGCCGCGAACACCGCCAAAGACCGGGGCGACATCGAGTATGTGTTCTCGGAGAAGGTGGCGAACACCGACTACGAGCGCGTCATGCGCGAGTATTGCGAGGCGGGCCATCAACTGATCGTCGGCGAGGCTTTCGCAGTGGAAGATGCCGCGCGCGCGGTGGCGAAGGATTATCCGGACCGCGCCTTCCTCATCGGTTCATCCTTCAAGCCCGATGCTGCGGCCAATCCCAACTTCGCGGTCTTCGACAACTACATCCAGGATGCTTCGTATCTGTCCGGCATTGTCGCCGGTGCCATGACCAAGTCCGGCAAGATCGGCATGGTGGGCGGCTATCCCATTCCGGAAGTGAACCGGCTGATGAACGCCTTCATGGCGGGCGTGAAGGAGACGCGGAAGGATGCGACATTCCTCGTGGCCTTCATCGGCTCGTGGTTCGATCCGCCCAAGGCCAAGGAAACGGCGCTGGCGCAGATCGATGCGGGCGCGGACCTGCTCTATGCCGAACGCTTCGGTGTTTCCGATGCGGCGAAGGAGAAGGGCGTGCTTGCGGTGGGCAACGTCATCGACACGCAGGCCGATTATCCCGACACCGTGGTTGCTTCGGCGCTGTGGCATTTCGAACCGACGCTTGATGCCGCCATTGCCGCCATAAAGGGAGGCAGCTTCAAGGCTGACGACTATGGCCAGTATTCCTTCATGAAGCCCGGCGGCTGTTCGCTGGCGCCACTCGGCACGTTCGATGCCAAGGTGCCTGACGATGTGAAGAAATTGGTGGCGGAGAAGGAAGCGGCCATCAAGGACGGCAGCTTCACTGTCGCGATCAACGACAACGAACCGAAGTCATCGTAACGCTTGCACTGGCACCTCCTCCGCCAAGGGGGAGGTGTCGCCTGATGTCCGCGCCCGTTCTTTCCATATCCCGCGTCAGCAAACGTTTTGGCCCGCTTCTCGCCAACGACGCGATTTCGCTTGAGGTGGGCCCCGGCGAGATCCTGGGGCTTCTCGGAGAGAATGGCGCGGGAAAGACCACGCTCATGAACATCCTGTTCGGTCACTACGTGGCGGACGAGGGTGAGATACGCGTGAACGGCAAGGTGTTGCCGCCGGGAGAGCCTCGCGCGGCACTGGAGGCCGGCATCGGCATGGTGCACCAGCACTTCACGCTCGCTGACAATCTCACGGTGCTGGACAACATCATTCTGGGCACGGAGCCGCTGTGGCGCTGGCGGTCGGATCATGGCGAGGCGCGGGCGCGCATCAGGCAACTCAGTGAGGACTTCGGCCTTGCGGTTCATCCCGATGCCGTGGTGTCCACGCTCTCCGTGGGTGAGCGGCAGCGCGTCGAGATCCTGAAGGCACTTTACAGGCAGGCGCGCATTCTCATTCTCGATGAACCGACGGCGGTTCTCGCCCCGCAGGAGGCGACGGCGCTCTTCGCCACGCTGAAACGTTTCGTGGCGCGCGGCCTCTCGATCATTTTCATTTCGCACAAGCTGGGCGAGATCATGGATGCCTGCCACCGCGTTGCCATCCTGCGCAGCGGAAAGCTGGTGGCGCAAAAGGACATTGCGGATGTGACGCGCGCCGAGCTGGCAGAGTTGATGGTGGGGCGCCTTGTGCCACAGCCGAAAGCGGTAGCGCAGGAGCCGGGTGTTCCGCTGCTCGGTCTCGCCCATGTGAGTGTGCGGCGGGGCGCGGCATCCCTGCGTGATGTGATGCTGCAGGTGAGGGCCGGTGAAATTGTCGGCATCGCGGGCGTTTCGGGAAATGGACAAAGCCTGCTGGCCGATGTCGTTGGTGGCCTGCTGCCCCCGGAGACCGGCACTGTTCAGGTGAACGGCGCGCCGCTGTCTGCGATTTCGCCCCGCCTGATGGTGGAGTGCGGGGTGGCGCGCATCCCCGAAGACCGCCACGCGGAAGGGCTCATCGGTGACATGAGCATCACGGAGAATGTGGTGTCGGAGGCCTATCGCAGCCGCTTCTCCTCGCATGGTTTCATCGACTGGTCGGCAGCGGCGGCATTCGCGCGCACGATCATTGACGACTACGGCGTCAAGTGCCCGGGGCCGCAGGCGCGGGTGCGGCTTCTCTCCGGGGGCAACATGCAGAAGCTGATCCTCGGCCGGGTGATGAACGCCAATCCATGCGTGGTGCTGGCCAATCAGCCGACACGCGGATTGGACGTGGGCGCGGTGGCTTATGTGCATGAGCAATTGTTGAAGGCGCGGAGCAATGGCGCCGGTGTGTTGCTGATTTCCGAGGACCTGGACGAACTGCTGGCGCTGGCGGACCAGATCGCCGTCATCTACCAGGGGCAGGTTTCGCCTCTCATGGCGCGCCCCATGGTCGACATTGGCAGGCTCGGACTGATGATGGCGGGGCAGGGTTTCATTCATGGGGAGCAAGACCATGCGGCTTGAACCGCTGGAGAAGCGCTCCACCTTCCGGATGATCGCCTTGCCGGTGCTGGCTCTGATCTTCGCCATGGCGATTTGCGCCGTGCTGGTGATGCTGTCCGGCGCCTCGCCTTTCCAGGTGTTCGGGCTGATGGTGAAGGGCGCCCTTGGTTCACGCTTCGCGGCCCTCGAAACATTGACACGCGCCACGCCTCTCATTTTCACGGGTCTCGCTGCGGCGGTGGCCTTCCGTGCCAAGCTCTGGAACATCGGCGCGGAGGCGCAACTCTACATCGGTGCCGTGATGACGGTGGTGATGGGAACGGGGCTGCTGCCTCTGCCCTGGCCGATCCTGTGGCCCGTGCTGATGATTTCGGCCATGCTGGGCGGTGCGCTGGTGTTGTCTGTTCCGACATTCCTGAAAACGCGGTTCGGCGTCGATGAGGTGGTGACGACGCTGCTTCTGAATTTCGTGGCGCTGCTGTTTGTCAGCATGCTGCTGGAGGGCGTGCTGAAGGATCCGATGGGCCTGGGGTGGCCGCAGTCGAAGAAGGTGCTGGCGGATGCAGTGTTGCCGCGGCTTGTTTCCGGCAAGCGGCTGCACCTCGGCTTTGTGATCGCCATCCTTGCGGCTGTCGTGGTGTGGATCATCGACCGGCGCTCGGCACTTGGGTACGAGATGCGCGCCGTTGGCCACAACGCGAAGGCGGCGCATTTCGCAGGCATCCCCGTGAACACCGTTCTGGCCAAGACGGCGCTGCTCTCGGGCGGACTGGCGGGGCTTGCAGGCTGGTCGGAAGTCACCGGCCTCAAGGGCAATCTCACGCTCGATCTGTCGCCGGGCTTTGGTTACACGGGCATCGTTGTTGCCATGCTGGCGATGCTGCATCCCCTCGGCGTGATTGCTTCCGCAATCTTCGTCGCCGCCGTGTTTGTCGGCGCCGACGCCATGAGCCGCACGGCGGGGGTACCCAGCTACATCGCGCAAGTGATGGTAGCGACATCACTCCTCTCCATGGTGTCGGCAATCATGCTCACGCGTTACCGCGTGCGGTGGAGGTGAGTGATGGAAGCGCTGGACATCCTGTTTACCGCATCGCTCTGGGCCGCCGTCATCCGCATCGCCTCGCCCCTCATCTTCGGCACGCTGGGTGAATTGATCTGCGAGCGGGCGGGCGTGCTCAATCTCGGCATTGAAGGTATCATGACGGCGGGCGCTTTCGCCGGTTGGCTTACGGTCTATCTCGGTGGCGGGTTGTGGATGGGTGTTGCCGTGGCGGCCCTGGCCGGCGCCATGTTCGGCTTGCTGCATGGAACGCTGGTGGTGCCGCTCGGCCTGTCGCAGCACGTCACCGGCATCGGCGTCACGCTGTTGTCGACCTCGCTCTGCTACTACGCCTACCGTCTGGTGTTTCCGGAGGTCACGTCGCCACCGAAAATCGAGCCGTTCCAGCCACTCAGTGTTCCCGTGCTCAGTGACATTCCGCTGCTGGGGCCTGCGTTGTTCCAGCAGTCGCCGCTCACCTATCTGGCCTTTGCGATGGTCGTGGCCGTGTCGTGGTTTCTCTATCGCACGCCCGCGGGTCTTGCGGTGCGAACGGTTGGTGAAAATCCCGCCGCCGCAGAGGCGCAGGGCATGAACGTGACCACCATCCGCATTCTGGCCGTGATGGCGGGAAGTGCGCTCATGGGAGTAGGCGGCAGTTTCATCACGCTGTCGGCCTTCAATTCCTTCTTCTTTGAAATGATGAACGGCCGGGGCTGGATATGCATTGCGCTTGTCGTGTTCTCGGCCTGGCATCCCGGCAAGGCGCTGCTGGGGGCCTTGTTGTTCGGATTGTTCGATGCCTATCAGTTGCGCCTGCAGCAATTGGCGAGCGCGGCGGTGCCCTATCAGGTGTTCCTGATGATGCCTTATGTGTTATCGATCATCGCCCTCATTGTCATGTCACGGCGCGTTGCATATCCTCGCGCCCTGATGGTGCCCTATCGCAAGGGTGAACGGTAACGGAGTGAAACATGCTGACCGAAAGCGACAAGAAATTCCTGCGCGTGGCCTATGAAGAAGCGAAGGCCGGCTATGACGAGGGCGGATGCCCCATCGGTTCCGTGCTGGTGCGGGAGGGGAAGCTGGTTTCGCAGGGACGGAACCAACGCGTGCAGGGTGGAGACCCCATTGCCCATGGCGAAATGGATGCTCTGCGCAAGGCCGGGCGGCAGAAGACCTACAAGGACACCACGCTCTACACCTCGCTCAGCCCCTGCATGATGTGCACTGGCACGATCATCCAGTTCGGAATTCCTCGCGTGGTGGTGGGTGAGAACCAGAACTTCGGCGGCAACGAGGAATTCCTCCGCTCCCGGGGCGTTGAAGTGATCGTGGTGAACGATGCGGACTGCATCGACCTGATGTCGCGCTTCATTCGCGAGAAACCGCAGCTGTGGAACGAGGATATTGCGGAGGACTAAGCGCGCGCCGGAACCGCGGCAGGTTTTGCATGCGCGCTTGCCTCGATCTTGCGGACAGTCGCGAGAACGGTGGCGGGGCCTTCCGGCCGGGCGATGCCAAAGCCCTGGATCTGGTCAGACTTCAGCGTGCGCAGCACGTCGATCTCGCCTGCTTCTTCGGCACCTTCGGCCACCACTTCCATGCCCAGCGAATGCGCCATGACAATGATGGAGCGCAGGATTTCGCGGCGGCGTGGAGAGGTGTGGGCACCGCTCACGAACGAACGGTCGATCTTCAGCTTGTCGAAGGGAAGTTGCGAAAGGTAGCCCAGCGAAGAATAGCCCGTGCCGAAGTCGTCGAGCGCCAGGGTCACGCCGAGGGCATGCATGTCGTCGAGGATGGCACGGACGGAGTTGAGCGAGCGGCCAAGGAACAGGCTTTCAGTCAGTTCGACGCAGAGCAGATTGGGCGGAAGGCCGGTGCGCTCCAGGCACTGGCCGACCTTGCGCACGAAACCTGATTGCAGCATCTGCGCAGGTGACACGTTGACGGCAACCGGGCGTGGCTTTTCGCCCGCGTCGATCCAG
>CALMLK010000388.1 GCA_937868035.1 uncultured Alphaproteobacteria bacterium | reverse complement strand
TTCTTCCCGCAGTCATGTTGACCTTTACAATCGCCCTAACACCACCCGTCAGGGCCAATGAGCGGGAATGGCTGCTCGATGACGCCGATGAGGATGCCTTCCTCGTCTTCGGTGTTCCGGAATCAGATGATGTGGGCGTGAGTTTCTGGTGCAAGCTCGCCAGCGGCAAGGTGAAGATCTTCTTCCCCGAAGGCTCGGCTGATCTGAAGCCTGATTCATCAGCCGATTTTGTCCTGACCATCGACAACGCAGCGCACACGCTGAAGGGCAAGACAACGGCCAACGCCAACAGCGGCGCAACGTCCATCGAGACCGAACTTGCGCTCGATGATCCCGTGATGACGGCCCTCGACAAGGCTGACCGCTTCAGCGTGAAGATCGGCAAGCACGAGGCAACGTATCCGTTGCTTGATGCCAATCTGGATGACCTGTTCAAACTCTGCCGCACAAAATAGATCCGCTCACGCTGCCGCACTGGCAGGCCGTGCCTGCAACAGCGCATGCAGGGTGGCGATGGTCGATTGGTCTGCTACGCCATCCAACCTCGCGGGCCGGAAATGGCGCTGGAATGCCTCCACAACCACGCGCGTTCGTTCGTCATATTCTCCAGTCAACTCAATCCCGTAGCCGTACATCTTCAACAATCCCTGCAAGGCCAGGACGGTGGTGCCGCCGTCACCCTGCTGAAGATAGGCCCCGCTGGAAATCGCTGCGGGCGGAACCCAGTGGCCCACCCCTTCCCCATGCAGGAAGCGCCAGTCAAATTTTTCGCCGGGGTCAATCTTGCGCCCCGGTGCGATGTCGGAATGGGCGAGCACATGCTGTGGCAAGATCCCGTGACGCTGAACGATGTCCCGGCTCAGCGCCGCCACCGCTTGCATCTGCATCGCCGGAAACGCGGGATAGTCGCCACCGTGGCCGCTGTTGTGAATCTCGATTCCGATGGAGCAGGAGTTGATGTCGGTCTCCCCCTCCCAGCTTGAAACGCCGGCATGCCAAGCCCGCATCTCCTCGCCGACCATCTGGACGATACCGCCCTGCTCGTCGATGAGATAGTGGCACGACACCCGCGACTCCGGCACGCACAGCCAGTTGCAGGCAATGTCGGCCGTTTCCATGCCGGTATAATGCAGGATGAGGAGCTTCGGAAATTTTCCGGCGGCGCGCGGTTCGATGTTGGGAGAGAGGACGACGCGGCGCGGCAGCTTCGTGCCGATCACGCCGGCAATCCCTTCATGACCTGCTCATAGGCGACGTTGATGCGCGCCAGCCGGTTGCTGGCCAGCTCAACCATCTCCTCCGGCACACCCTCGGCGATCTGCCTGTCAGGATGCAGGTCACGGGCGAGCTTGCGATAGTGCTTCTTGATTTCATCCGCCGATGCGCCGCGCGTCACGCCCAGCACGTCATAGGGGTCTTCCGCGATCGACACATGCCGCGCCCGGATGCGCGCGAATTCTTCGCCCTTGAACCCGAAGATGACGCCCACGGCTTCAAGGTATTCCAACTCGCGCTCGTGAATGGCGTGGTCCGCCTTGGCGATGTGGAACAGGCCGTCCATGACGTTTTCCAGCACCGACGATTTCGGCACGAAGAGGCGGGCCACCTGTTCGGCGTAGCTTTCGAATCCGGCGATATCCTGCTTGGCGAGGTCGAAGACCCGCTGCACCGCCGCCATGTCCTTCTCGGGAACGTGGAACACCTGCTTGAAGGCCAGCACCTCGTCCTTGGTGACGACGCCATCGGCCTTGGCCATCTTCGCGCCAAGCGCGATCATGCCGATGGTGAAGGCGACGGATTTTTCAGGAACGGAACTCTTGCCGGAAAACCCCGCAAAGAAATCACCGACTGAGGAGCCAAGCGATTGCGCCGCCCCGGCAATGTTTGACCAGATGGACATGGCAACATTTTACCGGATTCGGAGCGGCAAGAAAGGGGCACGAAGCCGCCGTTCTGGGGCAAAAAGGCCGTCAGGCCTTGCGCATGGACTTGAGGTAGTGGGAGAGGCGGAAGACCGGAGTATCGACGTCAAGGTTGTTGGCGAGCCGCTGTTCCACGTGCCACGAGCGCCCGGCAATCCAGACTGTCGCCCACAGCACCGGCAGGAAGGCTGCGGCCAGAACGACGTAAAGCACCATGTCCGGCAGGCCCAGCAATTTGGCAAAGGCCCAGACAGAGGCTGCCGCCGCCGCACCCAGAAGGCTCAGGGTCATGAGCGTTGCGCCCGCTGCAGCGAGAAAGCAGGCCACGGGGCCGAAAGCGTGGGATTGGCCCTTGGGGGTGTTCGGTGGCGTAATGATTTCCTGGTCCATGGCGCCCATATGCGCGTCCGGACCCGGAATTGCAATGTCTCCCGACCCCATCAGCGGCAGTAGCTGCCGCCGCTCCGGTGGCGCTGCAGGTCGAAGTGCAGGTGATCCTTGTGGTAGGCCACACCCGGCCCCAGCACCGTCTTGAAGGGACCGCAGGCCTCTGACCGCACGTCGGTGAGGAACTTCCGCGTCTTGCGGCCCGCGAACCAGCCCTGCTCCACGGTGATCTTGTCCCCGCCCTCGAAGGTAAAGCCGGAGATGTCGATGGCATTGCCCTGTGCATGTTCGCTGAGCTTCGCGCCCCGCACATTGTTGCGGGTGCGGCAGGAATAACCGTCGGGAACGGCGATCTCCGTCACGCGCTCACCGAAACGGTCCTCGGCGGCGGGCTGCACGATGTCCGTCAGCCAGTGCGAAAGAGTATTGGCCACCGCGCAATTGACCACGGTGGGCTGCGAGAGGCGGACGCCATTGATGGAATAGACTCGCCACGCGTTGCGCACGCCACAGCCGCGGCCATTGCCGAAATCGCGCACCTTCTCGGCCTCCGCGAACTGGCGCGGATCAACCGCGCACGCCATGGGCGGCGGCGGCGTTTCAACCTGGCGGGAGGACCGGGGCCTTTCACGGCCGCCCGAACAGGCGACAAGGGCCACCGCAAGCAGGATCGTTCCTGCCACAGACATAATACGACGCATGGACACAACTCACACCGCCCCCACCCCCGGGAACGTGGCCGCACCATGCCGCGATATGGTTAAGGGAGGGTGACTTCAGCCGTAAAGGGCGGTGATCAGCATGTTGATGTTGCCGTTGCGCTTGGCGAGATAGTCGGTGAAGTCCTTGCGCTGGAAATTGGTGAGCCAGAAGCCCAGCACGCTCACGTCCCGCACCTTGTAGTGCCCGCCGCGCCAGACCAGCTTCCACGACACCGTGTAGGTCTGCCCCGTCATCAGGTAGACGCGGCTGGAAATCAGCACGTCCTTGTCCTTGTTCACCGAAGCGTCGCCCAGTTCATACTTCGCCACCGTGTAGTCACGCGAGCTCAGCGCGAAATAGCGGGCAAGATAGGTCGCCACGCCCTTCTGGTAACGCCCGCGCTGCGAGGCCTGCAGGCTGCCGCTGTATTTCCCCAGAGCGTCCTGGGCAATGTCGGGAATGTCGGCATGGCGCTGCACCACGCGCAGGAAGGCGGCGACCGTTCCCTGGCGGTGAGCGGCAAGCATGTCCTTGGCCACCTGCCGCATGTAGACAAGCGACGGGTGATCCTCGGCCAAGGCCGGTGCGGCGAGCAATGCGGTGGCGAACCCCGCAAGAACGGAACGGCGAGTGAGCATGATTCGGTTTCTAACGCCGGAACTGTGGCGGTGCTAGGGTTAACAGATGTTGAACGGGCGGCAGACCTACCAGGTCTCGGCTTCCCGCAGCATGGCATAGAGGGGCTCGAAGTTGCCCTTGGACTTCTTCAGTTCATCGCTGAAGCGCTGGCGCATGGCGCTGGACAGGCGAACCCCCAGCACGCTCAGGTCGACGATGCGGTATCCCTCGCCCTGGGGCGAGAGGTACCAGACGATCGGCTCATCCGCGCCGGACTTCACGATCTTGCTGTAGACGAGCAGGTACTTGCCCTGTTGCGCCGTGCGGTCCACCACGAAATCCTGGCCCTTGAAGTCGTCCACGAACCAGGCAAACAGCGCTGCCGCATAGGTTGTGACGAGATCGTTCAGCTTGTCCTTGTCGCCGGGCGGAAGCTGCTTCTGGTAGGTGCCAAGCGAGGCCATGGTGATGCCGCGCAGGTTCACATACTTGCTGAGCATCGCCGCAAACTTGTTCCGGGTGGCCTTGCCGCGCGTCCCCGCATTGGCGAGACGCAACACTTCCTTGCCGATCTTGGCGACATAGGTTTCCGCCACCGCATCGGCGGCGGCATCGCCAGCGGTCACAGCGGAGACCGCCGCGGCCGCCATCAGGGAAAGCGCAGCACGGCGCGAAAAAAGCGTGGTCATGATCATCCTACGTTACTGCCTCTGATCCGGTTGCCCCGCTTCAGAACTCGCCCAGTGAAGTTACAGGGGTTATTGCGTCGAAATCAAGCCACCGTCACGTCATAGTGCATTTGCGACACTATTCTGACAAATGCGAACAATCGGATGTATCCCTTTGGCGTATGCTTGCGGACTCAAGGGCCTCGTGCCATGAGTAAGGAATGTCAACCGCTCCGTTCTCAATCAAATCTTCAGTCGTGTTTTTGGCTTCTGAATTGGGATTGGCGGCTTTCGTGACCTACTTTCAGCAAGAGTGGTACGTATTCGCTGGCCTCAGCGTTTTGTTGTTTATCGGACTGCTGCTCTACAACTATAAACGGCGCGTGGAACCGTGGCACCTCATACTCACCGGCTTGATTGGTGTTGTGATATTTTCATCAACAGCGCTCGCTGGTGTGATCTGGCTTCGTTATTGGCGTCCCAACACAACCGTCCTTGAGTTTTCCGAACAGGTATATGTTCAACCAAAGCTGCCGGAAAAATCGTCAGACTTTAATTGGGGGTTCGAACGGCACAAAGGGTACAATTTCATCGGCATGAGTCAGATGGATGGGAAGATTGTTATTCACCAGTTTCAAGCGCAAGGTAGAAATCTGACGCCAGACCTACTCGTTAAGGTGCGCGGCCACGTTAGATCAGACAGGACCGGGAAAGAGTTCGAAATAGTTTTCAACCTAGCGGGACAGATGGCGAAAGCGGATGAGATCAACCCAATTCCTGTGAACGCTATCGTTGATACGCGGGCCTACTTTTCCGATGATGAAAAGCCAATCAGCATGGAAAAGTTCTTTGGTGAGATCGTGCCATTTACGTTTTTCTTTGAGTATGACGGCAAGCAGTACCGTAAGTCATTTACTCAGGCCGACATTGACCCGCTCATTGCAGAGTACAGCAAAGTGATGCGCGAAAAGGCCGTTAAGCCACCGATGATGAGCAAGAAACAATGACCTCAATAGAGAGATTTAATTCGCTGCTTCAGGCTATGGTGACCAACAACACTAAACCTTGGGGAAAGCCAGCAAGAGGGCGTCCAGCATCAAGTGCGGGTGCTTCCGAAGATTGTACCGATATTCAAATTCCCGAAGGTACGTCTGAAGGTGCTTCTTCGAAACCCAAACGTGCGTCCCGGAAACGGACCGCTTGAAGTTAGACCAGAACGCCTCAATCGAGTTCGTGTGAACAACGCCGCGCGCATACTCTTTCTTTGAGTGGTTCACGGCCTCATGCTTGTAGCCAAATTCCTTCAACGGCCAATAGGCGCGTGCTTCATCGCTGTAGATCGTGCTACCTTCAAGGACATGGTCCTGAACACGGGAGGTGACGTGGAATGAGTTGGGTTTGGGAATGACGCGGGTAATGATTTGCCCATCGCGTTCCACCATGCCCAAGACAATCGCTTTATCGTCCTTGCCCTGCTTGTCGTAACCGCCGTGGAACATCTTGTCGATCTCAACGGGCTTGCTGTCGGGAGTGTCGCCACCCAGCGGGGCGTCACCGTCCACCCAGCCCATGTACTTGCGGATTTCGTTGCACATGCGCCAAGCGGTTTTGTAGGTCACGCCTGTTTGACGCTGGACCTCTTTGGCGCTCACCCCGTTACGGGATGAAGTGAACAGGAACATCACATGAAACCATGTGGTGAGAGGTGTACGGGTGGACTGGAACGGCGTCCCGGCCATGTGGTGAATGTGGTGGCCGCAGTTGCAGGTATAGGCGGGCATTTTCTTGAGCCGATGGAATGCGCCGATCTCGCCGCACTTGGGGCAAACTATGTCTTTGCC